>CAZTPK010000253.1:0-4049 GCA_964614765.1 uncultured Gammaproteobacteria bacterium | reverse complement strand
CGCCGCCGCCGGAATAGCCGACGAGACCGAGCGGGACGCGCGCGCCGTCCGCGCCGGCCCGGCGCAGGGCGATGTCGATCGCCGCGTCCATGGCATCGATCACCTCGGGGGCGTAGCGATGCGTGGTCCAGTACTTCCGATCGCAGGCGGCGAGCGACGCGGCGTCCTGGTACTGGCAGGGGCGCGCGAGATACAGCACGGCGGCGGAGCGATCGCGCGCGGCGAGCTCGAGCGCAATCGGCTCGCGCGGCGTGGGGTCGCGCGCGGGGCGATGCGGGGAGCTCCACGCCCGCCCGTCGCCCTCGATGTAGACGTTGACGGCGCGCGCGTTGGCCAGGCCGCGATGCATGGCCTGCAGCCTGAATCCATGCGCGTCGATCGTGACGGCGTCGAGGCCCGCGGCCTCGGCCATGCGGAAGGCTTGAGCGCGGGCCTCGGTCGCACCCATACTACCGACGGCGGTACAGCCTGCGTGCAGGGCGACCGCGAGGAGCACGGCGGCCGTCGCGAGCCGGCGCCGCGCCGGGGCCGCGTTCGGGGAGGTGCCGGGCGGGCAATCACACGGAGGGCAAGGCATGAGGTGGACAACGGGGATCTTCCTGCTCGCCGTCTTCGGTTTTTTCGCCGGCGATGCGGCCGCGGCGGAGGAGAGCCTGGCGGCGGTCGGCGAGGTCACGCAGGTGAAGGGCGACGCCGCGCGCTTCGACGCGGGCGGTGTCGCGCACCGGCTCGAGAAGGGCGATGCCGTGCACGTCGGGGATCGGGTCGAGACCCGAAGCCGCTCCACGGTCACGCTGCGCTTTCAGGACAACACCTCCTTCTCGCTCGGACCGGACTCCGCTTTCAGCGTCAACGAGTTCAAGTACGCGCGCTCGGATACCGACAGCGTCGTCATGGAGGTGCTGCGCGGCGCCTTTCGCTTCACCACGGGACTCATCGCGAAGGCCCGTTCCCGCTCGATGCAGGTGCGCACCGGCGTGGTCGCGACCATCGGCATACGCGGCACGACGGTGGGCGGCGAGGTCGTCGGCGAGTCGGCCACTATCGTTTTGCTCGAACCGGAGGACGGCGCGACCGCCAGCGCCATCGAGGTCGGCAACGCGTACGGCAGCGTGGTCATCGACCGGCCCGGCTACGGGACGACCGTCCAGGACGCGCACAGCCCACCGACGCCGCCGCAACGCATGCGGCTGCGCGCCATCGACAATCTCCTGCGCAGCATACAGTCCTCGCAGCGGGTGTCCGTGCCGCGTTGAGCATAACATAAGAGGAATTTTAGGAGTTGGATGTAACTCATTGCAGGAGTAGACTTGCGCTCATCATTGCGGTTGGGGAACGCCAAACCTTGGGGAGGATGAGGTCATGACCACGCTGCCCGCTCGTTGCGCGCTGGGGGTCCTGCTTGCGCTGTCCGTCGCAGGCGGGGTCCGCGCCCAGTCGATTTCCTCGCAGTGCGATCACAGCAACTTTACGGACTGCCTCAACGGCGTTTCGACCTCTGTGACCAACGGCGCCAACCTGCGGATCAACGCCGAGACCAACGCCGACGTGGCGCGCAAGCGCCTGAAGCGGGACGCCGGGGACGAGATGCAGGCGGCCATGGGGCGGCCGCAGAGCGGATTGTCCTCGGGCGACCTGCTGGGCGGATGGAGCGCCTGGGTCAACTATCGCGGCTCCTGGTACGAAAGCGACTTCGTCTTCAACAACGAGTCGCTGGCCTATGACGCGGACACCGACCGGGGCACGGTCGGCCTCGATCGGTTGCTCTACGATGATCGTTTCCTCGTCGGCCTCTCGCTGGGCTACGAGGACACCGACACCGACACCTTCTACAACGGCGGCGGCCAGGACTCCGACGGCTTCACGATCGCGCCCTACGGCGCCTGGCTCATCAACGACAATTTCTCCATCGACGTCTCCGGCGGCTACACCCCGGTGGAATACGATCAGGAGCGCATCTCGCCGACCGACGGGACGACGACGAGCTCCAGCTTCGACGCCGATCGCTGGTTCTTCGCCACGAATCTCAACGCGCTGGCGATGGTGAACAACTGGGTCATGAGCGGGCGAATCGGGTTTCTCTATACGCAGGAGGACCAGGACGCCTATGTCGAGACCGGCAGCGCACTGAGCGCCGGCTTGGGCACCCTGCGCACCGTGGACGACCGCGACATCGATCTCACGCAACTGGTGCTCGGCGGCGACGTCGCCTACAGCTTCGGGGCGCTGGAACCGTATGCCCTGCTCATCTACCGCAATGATCTCAGCCGCGACAACGGCGAGGATGCGGGCGGCCTGCCCGGCGCGTTCACCTCGGTGCAGCCCGACGACGACGATGAGTTCGAGGCCGGGTTCGGATTCCGCCTCTTCAGCAGCTTCGGCGTGACCAGCTCTTTCGAGTGGTCGATCATCGAGGGCCGCGACAGCTTCGACGGCCACAACGTCTCGCTCACGATACGCGGCGAGCTGTAGTTCTGCGATCGGCTGGCGGCGATGCGCCGCAGCCAGGGCATCGCCGCAGCGGATCGATGGCCGTGCCGCGCGTGAAGGCGTGGCAGCCCCGGGCTGCGGAGAGGCGCGCTCCGTCACCGGCTCGTACCGCAGGCGCGTTGCACCCCGTCGCCGCAGGGTAGAGATGTCCGCACGCATCCGTCTGTTTCACGTCGATGCCTTCGCCGAGCGTCTCTTCGAGGGCAATCCCGCCGCCGTCTGTCCGCTCGAGCACTGGCTCGATGACGCGGTGATGCAGGCCATCGCCGCCGAGAACAATCTGTCCGAGACGGCCTTTTTCAGACCGGTCGCCGGCGGCTTCGAACTGCGCTGGTTCACGCCCGCGCAGGAGGTCGATCTCTGCGGCCACGCCACGCTCGCTACGGCGCACGTGCTCTTCGAACACTGCGACCATCCGCAGCCGGCCATACGTTTCTATACTCGCAGCGGCGAGCTGCACGTGACCCGCAGCGGCGAGTGGCTGGAGATGGACCTGCCGGCGCAGAAACCGCGCCCCTGCGAGGCGCCGCCGGATCTGGCGCGGGCGCTCGGGACCTCGCCAGCGGAGGTGTGGTGCGCCGACGACTATCTCGCCGTGTTCGAAGACGCGGCGTCCGTGCGTGAATTGCGGCCGGATTTCGCCCTGCTCGGCCAGCTGGATCGGCGCGGGGTCATCGTCACGGCCCCGGGGGAGCGCGTGGATTTCGTGAGCCGCTTCTTCTCTCCGAAGCTGGGCGTGCCCGAGGACCCGGTGTGCGGCTCGGCGCACGGCACGCTGGCGCCGTACTGGGCCGGAAGATTCGGACGGATGCGTCTGCGGGCATTTCAGGTCTCCAGGCGAGGCGGCCACCTGGTCTGCGAGTGGCGTGGTGAACGCGTCGCCGTGGCGGGACGGGCGGTGACCTATCTGCGCGGCGAGATCGAGATCCAGGGCGTCGCGGCCGCATAGAGATCACCGTACGGACGCATCCCGACGCCAGCGGTGTCGCGAACCGGCCGTCGCGGTAGTAAGCTTGCGCATCCACTCCCCACCAGAGGAAATCTTGGAGGCAATGATGACGATCAAAGTCGGTGATCGGCTCCCGGACGGCACGCTGAGCGAGTACCTGGAGGTCGCGACCGAGGGCTGCAGCGTCGGGCCGAACACGTTCAAGGTGCAGGATCTGATCAAGGGCAAGCGCATCGTGATATTCGGGCTGCCGGGCGCGTTCACGCCCACCTGCTCCGCGCAGCACGTGCCGAGCTACGTCGCGGCGCACGATGCCCTTAAGGCCAGGGGCGTGGACGAGATCTGGTGCATGTCGGTGAACGATCCGTTCGTGATGGGGGCGTGGGGCAAGGAGCAGAAGGCCGGCGGCAAGGTCCGCATGATGGCCGACGGCAGCGCCGATTACACCCGAAAGCTCGGCCTCGAGCTCGATCTCGTCGCCCAGGGTTTCGGGGTGCGCTGCCAGCGCTTCTCCATGCTGGTGGAGGATGGCATCGTCAAGCAACTCAACATCGAGGGCCCCGGCAAGTACGAGGTCAGCGACGCGGCGACGATGTTGAAGCAACTGGGC
>CAZTPK010000252.1:0-4050 GCA_964614765.1 uncultured Gammaproteobacteria bacterium | reverse complement strand
GTCGAGGTGCCCTGCCTGGTCGACCGGAACGGCGTGCAGCCGGTCAGGGTCGGGGCCGTCCCGGTCCATCTGGCGGCGCTCATGCAGACCAACATCAACGTGCAGCGGCTGGCCGTCGAGGCGGCGGTGACCGGTCGGCGCGAGCATGTCTACCATGCGGCGATGCTGGATCCGCACACCGCGGCCGAGCTCGACCTCGACCAGATCTGGGCCTTGGTCGACGAGCTGCTCGAGGCGCACCGCGACTGGCTGCCGGCGGCGCTGGCGGACCCGCCGCAGCGCGCCGCGGCCTGAGGACGAGCGCGCCGCCCGTGGGGGCGGCGCGCGGTCGATCTCGCGATCGTCTTGCCACTCGGTCCGCGAAGGGTCGCTAATCCTTCCGGATGCCGAGCGACCGGAGCAGGGACTGCCACCAGCCTGTGCTCTGTGGAGCCGCTGGTCCCGTCGTGGCGGGCGTCGGGCGGGGCGGAGGGCTCGCCGGAGCCGTCGCCGTCACCTTACGCTCGGCCTGCGACGCAGGTGGAGCCGCTGGTTCCCTTCAATCGGGCGCCTGGAAGGGGTGATGCGAGGTGTCCTTGCGCGCGACCACCTCGCCGACCTTGGGCTCGCCGCGCACGGCGCGCTCGATCGCCTGCTTGGTCGCCTCGTAGTTGAACCGCTGGATCTTGGCGTCGTCGGCCGCCTCCCAGTGGATGAACACGCCGACGCTGATGAACAGGTTCTCGCACTCGTCCTGCGGGATGGTGCCCTCGGCGACGCAGTCGGCCACCGCCTTGGCCACGGCGCGCTGCGCCGGCCCGAACATCTGCACCGCCTGCTTGGCGCCCTTGATGGTCACCTTGTTGAACATGACGGTGCTCGGCTTGCACGCGAGATTCGGCGCAACCACGGCGAGCAGGGAGGTGAAGCCGTCCTTGTTGTTGACCAGCGCGTTGGCGAAGGCAACTTCGGCAGCGCTGCCGCGGGGTCCGATGATGAGGTCGATGTGAGCAACTTCGTTGCCATCGCCGACCAGGGATTCGCCGACCAAAGTTCTGTCAATCACTGCCATGGTTTTTCCTCCTTTGGAAACACTAGAGTTTGTTGATGGTTCTCCGACAAGAGCCTTGAAGATAGACATAGCTTGTCACCCCGTTGCTTATCTAGGACGGACCGACTGGCCCGGCCACATCGGCTGGCCACTTATGGGATTGGTATGCTGAAGTCGCGGACTCTAACTCGTCTTCTCGAGGAGGGCATCGAAGCGACAGGCGGCTAACGAAGTGACAGTCAAATCCGCGCTGGTCCCCGGGTTGATTCCCTCCTGTTTTAGATTTTTGTCCAGCTCCAGCAGTATGGGCACCGCTGTATCGGGATTGTCGCACGCTTTCATATGCGTTTCCACTGCCTGGAAGCGCGCGCGAACCGCCTCGGCCGCCTCCGGCCCGTGCTTGCGCAGGACGTGGGAATCCGGAAATTCCGATGCGAATCGCAGGTAGCAGGCCACCGCGGTCCACTGCGGTCCCCACCCGCGCGCCGCGGCCGCCGAGACCGCGGGCATGCCCAGCGCGAATATGTCGGCGTAATCGGTCACGTACTGAGAGGCGATGCGGTCGCGCTGCGCCGCGGCGCGCATGGCCTCGAGCAACGTGACCGTCGGGACATCGGCCACGTCCTGCGTCGCGCTGCTGCCCAGCCCCGCCGGGTTGGCCAGGCGTATGGCCCGGTAGGCCGCGTCCGCATCGCCTACGGTCAACGCCCGCATCACCCGACGCAGACGATCACGCAGCCCCGGCCGTTCATCGCCTTCGAGCACCGCGTGCGCCAGTGGCGCCAGCAGCAGCACGATGCCGAGGTTGGTATTGCAGCCGACCGCCGCAAAGGTCGCCTCCACGCTGCGGAGGATCCGCTCCCCCACCGTCAGCCCGCGCAGGGAGATGACGCCGGCGATCGCCTCGGCGCTGCGGAAAAAGTCCTCGGCGTCCATCCGATGGCCGCCGGCGTGGACACTGACGTTGCCCGGTTTCAGAGCCTGCACCTCGAGTCGGCAGGCCTCCCGGACGGTGGCGGCGACCGCCTCCGGGGACAGCGCCGCCATGCTCAGGGCAGCGCCTGCAGCGGCGCGTCCGCGGCGATGCGCGCGAAGAAATGGTCCGCCAGCCGCGCGGCGAGATCCACGGGCGAGACGGTCTGCAACCCCTGCCAGGCCGGGATGCTGTTGACCTCGGTCACGGTGTAGCCGCCGCCACGCAACGGCATGAGGTCCACGCCCGCATAGTCGATGTCGACCGCGCGCGCCGCAGCCACGGCCAGACGCCTCAACTCGCCATCCAGCGGCAGCGGCGCGCAATCTCCGCCCTGCGCGCGGTTGGTCAACCAGTGCCGGGTATTGCGACGGTACATGCCCGCAACGGCCTGCCCGCCGATCACGAACACGCGCAGGTCGCACCACTCGCTGCCGATCTTCTCCATGAACTCCTGCAGGTAGTACACGCCGTTGAGCCCCTCGCCGTCGGCAAGATCGGCCGGCGATTCGATCAAGCGCACGCCGATGCCCTGGGAGCCGAACAGCGGCTTGGCGATCAGTCTGCGGCCGCGGCCGGTCTGCGCGATGACGACGGCGCGCGCCTGCGTCGGCGACTCGCTTATCCAGGTCTCGGGCGTCGGCAGGCCGGCTCGCTTCAACAGGAAACTGGTCATCGCCTTGTCGACCGTGCGCTCGATTGCGCGTGCGTCGTTGTAGACCCGCACCCCCATTTCGCGCAGCGCGTGCAGGATGTCGAGGCGGAGTATCACCTGCTCGAGCGTGCCGCCAGGAATGCCGCGCACGAACACGCCGCTCGGCAACAGATCGAAGGCTGGAATGACGATCCGCGGCAGCGCGCCGGACAGGTCGAGGTGACAGGCGAGCGAAGAGACGTACTCGCCGGGATGGCCGTGCGCGGCGAACGCGCGCTTCAGCTCGCGCCCGTGCCAGCCCGGTTCGTCCGTGATGATGACCACGCGCGGATCCCGCGCCGTGATGTCGACCGGCAGGCCCATGCCCTTGTCACCGTCCCAAACCACCTCGAGATGGTCCCCGCCTGCCGCGCGATCAGGCCGCGCCGAAGGAGCGGTCGAGGAGTTCCTCGTGCAGCGCGCCGGCCTGGAACGTGCGGCCGGTCTTCATCGAGGTCACCACGGCGCGCGCCGGGCTGAACAGCATCGGATCGATCTTG
This sequence comes from uncultured Gammaproteobacteria bacterium, assembly GCA_964614765.1. Classification (GTDB taxonomy): domain Bacteria; phylum Pseudomonadota; class Gammaproteobacteria; order JAJPIJ01; family JAJPIJ01; genus JAJVHZ01. Next base: position 853 of record CAZTPK010000252.1, on the reverse strand, counting down.
TAGAAGTCGTAGCCGTAGTCCTTGAAGATCTGCGCGAAGGGCTTGCCGAAGTCGCGTGATCCGTTGCTGGGCAGCTTGGTCGCCAGGTCCTGCGCCGCCTCGTCACCGCTGGCGACGAACAGGTGCACGTGGCCTCCGAAGATGATCGCGTCGTTGGTGCGACCCATGGCATCGAGGAAGTCGGGGGCCGGCGGGCACAGCGGCGCGCTGGCCGCGCCGTCGACGATCTCATCGAGTGGAAACCCGACCGCGTGCACCTTGTGCATCGCCACCTCCAATACCCGGCCGACCACCTGCACCGAACCGGCGAGACTCGAGGTCGGCGTGAGGATCAGGGTCAATCGCCGCGGGCTCACCTTGCACATCTCGGCGATCTTCTGCGTGAGCTCCAGGGGCGGCGGCTTGTCGACCTCGATCACCATGACGGCGTCGCCCGCGTTATCGCGGTAGGCGAGCTCGTGGAAGAGCTCCTCGCGGCTGCCGAGCGCCCGCGCCGGCCCGGAACCCAGGGCATTGAAGCCCTCCTTGCCGGAGCCATGGCTGAGGCTCCAGCCGGCATACTGGCTGGCCAGGCACGCGAGCACGGGGTTGGTCGAATGCACGTCGATGTGCCATTTCCAGCGCCCGAACACGCTCGCGGAACGGATCCGCGCGCGCCCCATGCCGCCCATGCAGATCTCGGTGACCATGCGCCCGACCTCCAGGCCGCCGGCGACTTCGATGCCGGCATCGACGATGCGCACCCCGTTCTTCAGCCGGTACGCCTTCACGCGCAACGCCTGCTGATTGGCGACCAGGCTCTCCACGATCGGCGCGGCAAGGGTGTTCACGCTGACCGGCGCGCTGGCGGCCC
>CAZTPK010000251.1:0-4055 GCA_964614765.1 uncultured Gammaproteobacteria bacterium | reverse complement strand
CCGAATCCGAACAGCGCCAGCACGAAGGCCGTGGCCGCCCAGCCCCCTTCCGGCGGATGTGCACGCATGCTGCCGAACACGTAGTCGCCCTGTCCCGCCTGCAGCACGCCATAGGACAGCAGGATGGCGACCGCGCCGACTTGGGCGATGAGCAGATAGAGAAAGCCGGCGCGCCTGATCTCGGGTATGCGGTGATTGCTGGTCACCAGGAAATACGAGGACAGCGCCATCGTCTCCCATGCCACCATGAACAGGTAGGCGTCGTCGGCGACCAGGACCAGCGCCATGCTTGCGAGGAAGACGTGATACTGGATGCACAACAGGCCTGGTGCCGTGCCATGGCCGGCGCGGAAATAGCCGGCGGAGAAGATGGAGACGCCGACGGAGGCGATCCCGAGCAACACCAGGAAGAAGGCCGAGAGCGCGTCGACGCGAACGTGGAACGGCAGATCGGGGAGCCCGAGCGGCAGGATCGCCGTGCCCGGTTCCAGCGGCAGCGCCACCATACCCGCGGCGGCCATCGCCAGGCCGCCCAGGGCCCCGAGCGGAAAAAGGATCCGGGCGACCCAAAAAAGACTTTGAGGCGCCGTAAGGCCAGCCAGTCCGACCGCGAGCCAGTGCAGACTGCCGGCGAGCGCCAGCGCGATCGCCAGCTGTGGCCCCTCTAGCACGGTCGCCGCCCCCTTGCGGATGGGGACTGGCGGCGGTGCACGGCGTCACCCGCTACCGCATCGCGATCGCCGGGCCGAGGTCGGCCTCGCGGAACCATGCCGCAGTCAGCTCTCGTCAACGTGGCGCTGCTTAGCACATCGACCTCCCGGCTTCGCCGTTCCATATCTCCCGGGTCCGGATCTGCACGGGTGAACCGGAGTTCGGGCATCGGGCTTACACAATCCTCATTACATGCTATCGTTATATTACTTAGTGTCGGTACGAAAACGCAAAAACGTAAAATCTGCGGCTGGAGGCGCCGATGCAAGAGCGGGAGTTGAAGCTGCTCGTCGAGGAGGGTGCAGTCAGGGAGGTGGTGGTGACGCGGCGGCCGCAGGGCGGCTATCTCATACGAATCAACGGCCGAACCCTGAAGTCGGCGCGGCGCGAGGAGCGGCATTTCGCCCTCCTCGACACGGCGGCGGACCTGCTGCACCGATTCGGCATCGCGCATTTCACGGTCTCCACGGAGGCGCCGAGGGCCGAGCCGCCGGCCGCGGGCGCGGCGCAACCGGCGCCTTAGTCCCCCCCACGCCTGTGTCGCCGTCTCCCCGCCACCGGCCCGGCCTTGAGGAAGCTCTGTATACGTCCATCCCGGACTTCTCGGGGCACGGTCGGCAATTGGTGTGATTCCTGCTCACCTTCATTTCCAGTGGCCCGCGGCCATCGAAGAGGACAGTACATCCACGCAGCGCCGGAGGCTCTGCCTCTTGCAGAGCTTCCTTAACCCACGTCAAGTCGACTCCCGCGGCCCGAAGGCAGACTCGGCACCGTCGATCAGTCACGCAGAGGTGATGCAGATGGAGTGGAAAGCGTACTTCGAGCTCGGCCTCGCGCCCATGGACGAGACGCATCGGGAGTTCGTGGCCATGCTGAGCGGGCTGGAATCCTGCCCGGAGGGCGAATTCCTCGACCGGCTCGAGCGCTTCGCGGCCCACACCGTCGCGCACTTCGACCAGGAAAACGCCTGGATGCACGCCAGCGGCTTCCCGCCGATCCGCTGCCACGTGAGCGAACACGAGCGCGTGCTGCGGGTCATCTTCGATGTGCTTTCGCAGGTGCGGACCGGCGACCTGGAACTCGGCCGCCGACTGATCGCGGAACTGCCGCACTGGTTCGAGCATCACGCGGCCACCATGGACTGGGCGTTGGCCGGTTACATCCGAACCACCGGCTACCGCGCGCCGGCAGCGAGCCGTCCGCAGGGGCAACCAGCCTCCGCCTCGCGCTGACCCAGGCCATCCCGCGCGCCGCGCCGACGCGGCGCCCTGTCCCCCGTGGTAAGCTGGTCGTGCGATGTAAACCTTCCTCACCCGCACGCGCATGTCCAACGTCATTCCGTTCCGCAGGCCGAAGGCGAGCGAGAAGCATCGCGGCAAGACGCTGTGCCGCGAGGGATTTCACAAGTGGGAGGTGAGCAAGGACCAGCAATTCGACGTCAAACGCGGCCGCCTGATCACGCTCTACACCTGCGCGCGCTGCGGGGCGCGCCGGACCGAAGCGACCTGAGCGGGGGCGCGAACCACGCGGGCGAGGAAGGGCGCACATGAACGATCTGCTCGGGGCGCTGTGGATGGTCGTCGGACACCTGCTCGCCATCGTCCTGTATGTCGCGGGCATCGCCATCGCCACCTATCGCTGGCGGCTGCATCCGGAGGTGTCGGCGTTCGCCGCCGTCGGCTGCGCGCTGCATCTGATTGGCGCGCTGTTCTGGTCCGGTTACATGGTGCTGCAGCACCTGGACGCGGCGGCCGCAAGTGCCGTGACGGCCTCGATCGCGACGTACTCGGTGATCTCCCGCCTGCTCTCTCTGCTCGGAACCGGGCTCCTGCTCGCGGCGGTGTTCGGCTGGCGCTACCGCGTCGAACCGGGGAATTAGCGACACGCGGGCCTCAACCCTCCTCGCAGGCGACGAGGCGCCGGTACTGCGCGCGGTCGCGTTCCCCGGCATGGCGTTCGAACAGCGCCTCGAGCCGGGCGAGTTTCAGCATCCGCTCGACCTTCTCGACCTGCGTCCTCAGACGCGCCTGATCAAGCTCGGCCGTCTCGGCCGCGGGCAGGGCGCGCAACGCCCCCCGCAGCCGCGCGTATTCCGGACTCGCCGCGAGATAGGCGTGGATCTCCGCCAGGACCGGATCTCCCTCCTTCCACTTCGGCTCATCCGGCGCACCCCGCAGCCGCGGCCAGCGCCCGATGAGCTGCTCGCGCAGCTGCTTCTGCAGCGCCTCGATTTCGGCGAGGACCTGCTCCTTGCGCGACTCGAGCGCCTGCTCCTGCTTCTTGAACGCCTCGCGCCGGGCGGCGAGGCCGTCGGCCCCGAGGCTCCAGCCGTGGCGCGCGGCGACATCGGCGGCAATCCGCCAATAGACCGAATCCGTATTGTCGGGGACCGGCGCGTCGCGCAAAGCCCGCGGTTGCCAATCCTCGAGAAAGACCTCGCTGGTGGAGCGCGAAAGGTCGTAGCTGATCGCCGTGCGCAACGCGTACCAGTGCGCCTCGCGCAGACTGACCCTGCCGTCGCGATTCAGGTCCGGATCGCTGGCGAGCGGCCCGCCCTGGCGGGACCTGCCGGCGAGAGCCGCAAAGAAGTAGGTGGTGTAATCGCGGTACTCGACATTCTCGATGCCGAGCTGGCAACCCTCGGCGCCGCGCTTCGCCTCCTGCGACATGAACCCGCAGCGATTCTGAGTCGACAACCTTCGGTTGCCGGGCGGCCGGTACATGAGGCTCGAAAACCCGCCCGAGAAACACTGCGGCAGGACGTAGCGGATCGTGGTCTCATCGGGCGCCTTGTCCAGAATGCGGTCGAGTTCCTCGACGGAGATCGCGGAGGGCCCCCAGAGATCCAGCGTGTTGTCGGCGTAGGGGTTCCTGCCTTCGCCGCCATGACCGTTGAACACGAGCAGCAATTCCGAACCCGGCGCGAGGCCGGCCAGCGTCGTCTCCAGCGCCGGTGTCAGTTCCTCCTCGCGCGTGGAACCCAGCACGTCCTTCACCTCGTGGCGCTTGTAGCGCAGGCGGCTCGCGCCCGGCTCCTCGAAGACCTCGGCGAGCGCCGTCAGCGGCCCGTCCTCCGGAGCATGCGGGTCCAGGTAGACGACGTCGTCACCCGGCTCGTTGCCGAGCCCGAAATACATGTCGACCTCGTAGCCCAGCCGCGGCAACAGCTCCTGCAGCCACAGGACGTTCTGCTCGATCTGGCCCTGCGATTCGCCGAGCCGCGGACCACCCCCGATCACGATCGCCTTGCCGCCGGCCGGCGCGTCTGCCGGCACCGCACCGGCCAGTGCGGTCAACGCGCCGATCATGATCCCACGGCGTAATCGCATTAGAAGTGACTCTCC
>CAZTPK010000250.1:802-4055 GCA_964614765.1 uncultured Gammaproteobacteria bacterium | reverse complement strand
GCCATGACCGGCTTTGGCTTCCGAGACGGCTAGATGCCGTATTTCTTGCGCACCTCGGCGACGGTCTTGCCGATGTCGGCCGGAGTCGGCGACACATGCACCCCGCACTCCTTGAGCACCTCGACCTTTTCCGCCGCCGACTCGCCGAAGGCGGAGATGATGGCCCCCGCGTGCCCCATGCGGCGGCCCTTCGGCGCCGTCAGACCCGCGATATACGCGACCACGGGCTTCTTGCAGTTCTCCTTTATGAACTTCGCCGCCTCGACCTCCTGCGGGCCGCCGATCTCCCCTATCATGACCATCATCTTGGTTTCCGGATCCTGCTCGAAGAGCTCGATGATGTCCTTGAAGGACGATCCGTTGATTGGATCGCCGCCGATGCCGACGGACGTGCTCACACCGATGCCGAGCGCCTTCATCTGCGAAGCCGCCTCGTAACCCAGCGTGCCGGATCGGCCAACGATGCCGACATCGCCCTCGATGTAGATGTGGCCCGGCATGATGCCCATCATGCACTTGCCGGGGCTGATGCTGCCGGCGCAATTGGGACCGGTAAGGCGCATGCGGTTGGCTTCCCTGTAGCGGCGCATGTAACGCTTCACTCGGATCATGTCCTGGGCCGGGATGCCGTCGGTGATCGCCACGCAGTACCTGATGCCGCCGTCGGCCGCTTCCATGATCGAGTCGGCCGCGTAGGGCGCCGGCACGAAGATGATGCTGGCGTTGGCGCCGACCTCGCGCACCGCGTCCTTGACCGTGTTGAATACCGGGCGATCCAGATGCGTGGTGCCGCCCTTGCCCGGCGTCACGCCGCCGACGACGTTGGTGCCGTACTTGATCATGTCGTTCGCGTGGAACGTGCCGATCTGCCCAGTGAAACCCTGGACGATCACGCGTGAGTTCTTGTCGAGAAGAATTGCCATGTTCGTAAACTCCCGTGGATACCCGTGGGTTAGGCTCTGCCAGTGTGCTTCTTCCAGGCCGCGACGACTTTCTCAGCCGCCTCCGCCAGGGTCTCGGCACCGATGATGGGCAGGCCGCTTTCTTTGATCATCTTGCGGCCGGCCTCGACGTTGGTGCCCGACAGCCGCACGACCAGAGGCACCTTCATCTCGATCTTCTGCAGCGCCTGGATGATTCCCTCGGCAACCCAGTCGCAGCGGTTGATGCCGGCGAAGATGTTGACGAGCATCGCCTCGACTTTCTGGTCCGAGAGCACGAGGCGGAAGGCCTTGGCCACGCGCTCTGGATTCGCGCCGCCGCCGATGTCGAGGAAGTTGGCGGGTTCGCCCCCGGCCAGCTTGATCATGTCCATCGACGCCATCGCCAGGCCGGCGCCATTGATCATGCAGCCGATGTTGCCGTCCAGGCCGACGTAGGAAAGGCCGCGGTCGGCGGCCTGCATCTCGCGCGGATCCTCCTGCGACTTGTCGCGCAGCTCGGCGATGTTCGGATGCCGGAACAGCGCGTTGTCGTCGAAGGACATCTTCGCGTCGAGCGCTATCAGCCGATTGTCCTTGGTGACCACCAGCGGATTGATCTCCACCATGGTGGCGTCGAGATCGCGGAACGCCCGGTAGCAGCCCATGAAGGTGGTCACGGCCTGGCTGACCATGGAGGCCGGCAGCTTGAGCGCGAAGGCGATCTCGCGGGCCTGGAACTCCTGCATGCCCACCGCCGGCTCGATGGCGCAACGCACGATCGATTCCGGCCGCACGCGGGCGATCTCCTCGATCTCCATGCCACCCTCGGCGGAGGCCACCACCGCGACGCGTTCGGCGGCACGATCGAGCACGAAGGCGAGATAGATCTCGCGCTCGATGGCGCACCCGGCCTCGATGTAAAGGCGGTGCACGACCTTGCCGGCCGGGCCGGTCTGGTGCGTCACCAGGCGCTTGCCCAGCAGCTCGTCGGCCGCCTCCCAGATCTCGTCATCGGTCTTGCACACCTTGATGCCGCCGGCCTTGCCGCGTGCGCCGGAGTGTATCTGTGCCTTGACCACCCACACCTCGCCACCAATCTCCTTGGCGCGGTATACGGCCTGCTCCGGACTGTAGGCGAGGCCACCCGGCAGGGTGTTGACGCCGAATCCGGAGAGGATCTCTTTGGCTTGATACTCATGAATTTCCACGGAAGACCTCCTTCAAATCAGTCTCGTGTTGATGTTTGAAATCCGCTGGCAGTCACCGGGCGCGTCTTCGGCCGCCGGAGCGCTGCGCGATGACCGAGCCGGTGCTCGTCACTTCTTCGCCTTGGCCTCGATCACGTTGGCCATGCGCACGACGTTCTCGGCCATGCGCGAGGAGGCCAGATCGATCATGCGGCCGTCGAGCACCACGGCGCCCTTGCCGGCCTTGGCGGCCTCGTCCATGGCAGCCAGGATACGCTTGGCCCGCTCGACCTCCTTCGGCGGCGGCGACATGACCTCGTTGGCCAGCGCGATCTGCGAGGGATGGATCGCCCACTTGCCCTCGTAACCCAGCGCGGCCGCGCGCTTGGCGGCGGCGGTGTAACCCTCCGGATCGTTGAAGTCGCCGAATGGACCGTCGATGGCGCGGATGCCGTAGGCGCGGCAGGCGATGACCATGCGCTGCAGCGAGGAATGCCACTGGTCGCCGGGGTAGTCCGGATTCAGGCCACCGATGACCACCGTGCGGGCGCGGCAGGAGGCGGCGAAGTCGGCCACGCCGAAGTGCAGTGCCTCGAGACGCCTGCTCGACTGTGCAATCGCCTCGACGTTGGCCATGCCGAGCGCGATCTCGATGAGGCACTCGATGCCGATGGGGTTCTTGATCTTCTTGGCTTCCTCGATCTGAGTCAGCATGCAGTCGACCATGTAGACGTCGGAGGGCGTGCCGACCTTGGGGATGAGGATGGTGTCGAGCTTGTGGCCTGCCTGCTCGACGATGTCCACCACGTCGCGGTACATGTAGTGGGTGTCCAGGCCGTTGATGCGCACGGAGATCGTCTTGCCGTGTCCGGCCCAGTCGAGATCGTTGAGGGCCTCGATGATGTTCTTGCGCGCCTGCTCCTTGTCATCCGGGGCGACGGCGTCCTCGCAGTCGAGGAAGACGTAGTCGGCGTCGCTCTTCAACGCCTTCTCGAACATCGATGGATTCGAACCGGGAACTGCCAGTTCGCTGCGCTGCAGCCGGGTACGCACCGGCTTGTATTGTGTGAAGCTCATGCAATCCTCCTCCCTTGATGGATGGCACCCCGGCGCTGGGAGCATGCCGGGGCGAGCCCCACCCGC
>CAZTPK010000250.1:0-792 GCA_964614765.1 uncultured Gammaproteobacteria bacterium | reverse complement strand
GATGGACCGTCAGATCCCGGTCCGAGTAGTAGTGCTCGATCAGTCCACCGTCCGACTCGGGACCGCGTCCCGCGCACTTGCCGGGCCGCCGTCCCCGCCGCGCCGTCCCCGGCTGCGGCGGGACGGGGCCGCCTGGGCCGGCCGGTGCGGAATTCACGACGCCTTACTGATAATACGCTGCGGCCCCGGGCGCAGTGCGCAGGATCAAGGAGCAGCGCGGCAGGGCTAGATCTTCCTGGCTTCCTCCACCGGAGGCTTGGCGCTGGCGCGCAGGAACTCCTGCGCTGCCGCCACACCCGAGCCCGGCTGCACGGTGGTGATGCCGATGTCGCGCATCGCCATCTCGGCGCCGCTCAGACAGGCCAGCAGCTGCAGCTCGTTCAGGTCGCCCAGGTGGCCGATGCGGAAGATCTTGCCGGCGACCTTGGCCAGGCCGATGGACAGCGCCAGGTTGTAGCGGCGGTAGGCGGTGCGCACCACCTCGGTGCCGTTGAAGCCCTCGGGCACGTACACGGCGCTCACGGTGTCGGAGTACCACTTCGGCTCCTTGGCCACGAGGCTGAGGCCCCAGGCCTTGACGGCGGCGCGGGTGGCCTCGGCGTAGCGGTGGTGCCGGGCGAAGACGTTCTCCAGCCCCTCCTCGAAGATCATGTTGAGCGCCTCACGCAGGCCGCGCAGCAGGATCATCGGCGGCGTGTAAGGGAAGAAGCCGAGATCATTGGTCTTGATCTGGTCGTTGAAGTCGAAGAAGCAGCGCGGGCACTTGGCCGTCTTGCTGGCGGCGAGCGCCTT
>CAZTPK010000249.1:0-4058 GCA_964614765.1 uncultured Gammaproteobacteria bacterium | reverse complement strand
TGCGCGCACCCGCCGGCGGTCCCGGGCCGGCCACGATCGCGATCCCGGACGTGAGCGCGCTTCGGCCCTCCGAAACAACATCCGACGGCTAGGAGACTCCACGTGCTACGCTGGTTCGAGCGCCTCGTCGATCCCTACCCCAAAGCGCCGCCAGAGACCCCGCCACGCGGCTTCCTCGCCTTCCTGTGGAGCGGCACGCGCGGCATGCGCAGGTACATCGCCGCCATGACCGCGCTGACGGTGACGATCGGAGTCTTCGAAGCCATGCTCTTCGGCATGCTCGGCAGCATCGTCGACTGGCTGGCCGACGTCGAGCCCGCGCGCCTGTGGCGCGACGAGGGCCACCGATTGCTGCTGCTGGCCGCCGTAATCGTCGCCAGCACGGCGCTGGTGGCGCTGCAGAGCATGTTCAAGCTGCAGACGCTGGCCGGCAACTTCCCCATGCGACTGCGCTGGAATTTCCATCGCCACCTGCTGGATCAGAGCATGGGCTTCTACCAGGACGAGTTCGCCGGCCGGGTGGCGACCAAGGTGATGCAGACCGCACTGGCGGTGCGCGACACGGTGATGATCGTCTCCGACATGCTCGTGTTCGTCGCCATCTACTTCGTCACCATCGCCTGGCTGGTCGGCGGCTTCAATATCTGGATGCTGCTGCCGCTGCTCGGCTGGCTGGCGTTGTTCGTGCTCTCGTTGCGGTACTTCGTGCCGCGGCTGAGCCGCGTGGCCAGGACGCAGGCCGACGCGCGCGCCCTCATGACCGGCCGCATCACCGATGCCTACTCCAACATCACCACCGTGAAGCTGTTCTCGCATGCTCGTCGCGAGGCGGCCTACGTGCGCGCGGCGATGGAGGAGTTCATGACCAGCGTGCATGGCCAGATGCGTCTGGTCACCGGCTTCGAGGTCGTCAATCACAGCCTGAGCATGGGACTCATCCTCTCGACCGCCGGCACGGCGCTGTGGCTGTGGAGCCGCGGCGAGGTGGGCGTCGGCGCCGTGGCGGCGGCCACCGCGATGGCATTGCGGTTGAACGGCATGTCGCACTGGATCATGTGGGAAACCGCGCAACTGTTCGAGAACATCGGCACCGTGCAGGACGGCATCAACACCCTGGCGCGAGTGCACGCGGTGGTCGATCGGCAGGGGGCCACGGCGCTGAAGGTCACGCGCGGAGACATCCGCTTCGAGGCGGTGACCTTCGGCTACGGCGATCGGCGACCTGTCGTCGAGGACTTCTCGCTGCACATCCGGCCGGGGGAGAAGATCGGACTAGTGGGGCGCTCCGGCGCCGGCAAGTCGACGGTGGTCAACCTGCTGCTGCGCTTCTACGACATCGAGCGAGGACGCATCCTGATCGACGGGCAGGACATCGCCGCCGTCACCCAGGACAGCCTGCGCGCGCAGATCGGCATGGTCACGCAGGACACCTCCCTGCTCCACCGTTCGGTGCGCGAGAACATCCTCTACGGCCGCCCGGACGCCACGGAGGCGGAGATGATCGCCGCGGCGCGGCGCGCGGAGGCGCACGACTTCATCACCGCCCTGAGCGACCCGCGGGGCCGCAGCGGCTACGACGCGCACGTCGGCGAGCGCGGCGTGAAGCTCTCCGGCGGACAGCGCCAGCGCATCGCCATCGCGCGCGTGATGCTCAAGGACGCCCCCATCCTGCTGCTCGACGAGGCCACCAGCGCGCTCGACTCGGAGGTCGAGACGGCGATCCAGACCAACCTGTATCGTCTGATGCAGGGCAAGACGGTGGTGGCGATCGCCCACCGCCTGTCGACCATCGCGGCGATGGATCGGCTGGTCGTGCTCGACAAGGGGCGCATCGTCGAGGAGGGCGACCACCGCACCCTGCTTGCGCGCGACGGACTCTACGCGCGGCTCTGGGCCCACCAGAGCGGCGGGTTCCTCGCCGAGGACATCGACGAGGAGATGACGGAGACGACCGCTGCGCCGGCCTGAGGCGCCGGGCGCCTCGTTCACCGCTCGGGACTGCCGCCGCGCCCGGACGCCGAGTCGAGCACGGTCATCATTGCCGAAACGCGAGCCTGTATAATCCCGCGCGCCGGGAATCGCGGCCACAACGCCGACCGCGACGCCGGCGAAACCCCTGTCCTCGCGAGGCCCGCTTCGATGCAACTTTACGGCTCTCTTACCTCACCGTACACGCGCAAAGTGCGCGTCGTGCTCGCCGAGAAGGCGATCCCGTGCGAATTCATCGTGGCCGATGCCACGGCCGACGACGGCCCCGTGCCGGCGCTGAATCCCCTAGGCAAGGTGCCGGTGCTGACGCGCGACGATGGCTCCACACTGTTCGATTCACCGGTGATCGCCGAATTCATCGACAGCATGGCGGCGCCGGCGCTGATCCCGCCGGTCGGCGATCTGCGCTGGTCGGTGCGGCGCTGGGAGGCGCTGGCCGACGGCATCATGGACGCGGTCGTGGCGCGCCTGCTCGAGTCGCGGCGGCCCGTGGCGCAGCAGTCCCGGGAGTACGTCGCCAGACAGGAGGGCAAGGTCGCGCGCGCGCTCGCCTTCGCCGCCGCGGAACTGGGCGACGGCGTGCATCTCGTCGCCGATCAATTCAGCCTCGCCGACATCGCGCTCGCCGTGGCGCTCGAATACACGGACTTCCGCTACCCGCACGACTGGCGAGGGCGCCACCCGCGGCTCGCGGAATGGCTCGCCTTGACGGCGACCCGCCCTTCGCTGTCATCGACTCAGCCGCCGCGCTAACCCACGTCCTCCTGCACAGGGCCCGTCGTCGCGCCGGCAACGATCTCCGCGCCGCCCGGTGCGCCCGCCAGCAGATCCGCGACGAGCTCCGGCGCGGCGGCCGCCAGCCACCAGGTGCGAAAGCGCGCCCCGGCGATCTGCCCGGGGAACGCCGCGTCGACGATGCCGCGTTCCGCCAGCGCCTGCGCCGCGTGCGGGCCTGGCGTCGGAACCGCGGATTTCACCAGCGCCAGCCCGGCCGCGCCCAGCCTGCCGGCCAGGCGGGCCGCCAGGCTGTCCGACGTCACGTCCCACCCGGGCGCAATCGATCGATCGCCGGCGAACACGCCCACCGCCGGGCAGACCACGGCGCGCCCCCGTTCGAGCAACGCGAGCAGCCGCGCCTCGTCCTGCGCGCGCGCCAGGCGCGGCTCGATCGCGGTCAGCATGCGCCCGAACTGGTCCATCGCCTGCAGCGCCATGAAATGGGCGTCGGCGTCGGGGAATCCCCACCTCGCCTGGGCCGCGCGCACCGCATCGGCGAACGGCCCGCCGCCAGGCACGATCACCACCCTGCCCGCCCCGTGCGTCGCCAGCGCGGCCACCCAGGCGCGCAATCGGGGATTGTCATGCAGGCTGCCGCCGATCTTGAACACCCAGATGCCGGAGCTCATGTCCTGGTCCGCGGCGAACGGCCGCGCTCAGCGATGCACGACGAACTGGTCCTCGGTGCGCATGAACAGCCGCAGCATGGCCGCCGCCTTGTCGAGGCTCTCCTGGTACTCCGCCTCCATCACCGAATCCATGACGATGCCGCCGCCGGCCCAGGCGTGCATCCAGCCGTCGCAGTAGACCAGCGTGCGGATGGCGATGCTGGTGTCCATGTTGCCGTCGTGTCCGACGTAGCCGATGGCGCCGCAATACACGCTGCGGCGGTGCGGCTCCAGCTCCTCGATGATCTGCATCGCGCGCACCTTCGGCGCGCCGGTGATGGAGCCGCCGGGGAAACAGCCGCGCAGCAGGTCCACCGCGTGCCGGCCGGCGTCGAGCTCTCCGGTCACCGTGCTGACCAGATGATGCACGGTCGCAAAGCTCTCGACCGCGAACAGGCTCGGCACGGAGACCGAGCCGATGCGGCACACCTTGCCGATGTCGTTGCGCAGCAGGTCGACGATCATCACGTTCTCGGCGCGGTCCTTCGGACTGGCACGCAGCTCCTCCGCCAGCGCCGCGTCGCGCGCCGGGTCCTCCGAGCGCGGCCGCGTACCCTTGATGGGTTTGGTCTCCACGCGGCCGCCGTCGACCTTCAGGAACCTCTCCGGGGAGGAGCTCAGCAC
>CAZTPK010000248.1:0-4062 GCA_964614765.1 uncultured Gammaproteobacteria bacterium | reverse complement strand
TTTGCGCCACGGACCGTGGAGATATTTTGCCTGTGGATAACCCGCCGCTTGGGGTATACTAGCCGGCCTTCGGACAATAAACACCACCAGGGAAGGGGCGGGAGGTGGCAGCGTGGACGTTCCTATCTGGAAACAATGTCTTAGCCGACTCGAGGGCGAGTTGCCGGCACAGCAATTCAATACCTGGATCAGGCCGCTGCAGGTGGTACTGGACAACGGCACGCTGCATCTGCTCGCACCCAACCGGTTCGTGCAGGACTGGATACGCGAGAAGTACCTCGACGTCATCCGGGCCATCGTACAAAACGCCTCAAACGGCCTCGGGGTTTCTCCGGAGGTTCGGCTTTCGGTGGGCAGCTCCACGGCGCCTCAGACCCCTCCGGCGCGCGCCTTGTCAGGTGGGACAGGAGCCTCCGGCACGACGCCGGCCGCCCGCGAGGGCCAAGCCGGCAGCGGTGAGCTGGGCGGAAGGGGCGCGGGCCGGACCTGGCATTCCCCCGGCCTGAATGCGGCATACACGTTCGAGACCTTTGTCGAGGGCAAATCCAATCAGCTGGCGCGGGCCGCATCGATGCAGGTGGGCGCGAACCCAGGGGTGGCGTACAACCCCCTGTTCATCTGTGGCGGGGTGGGCCTGGGGAAGACCCATCTCATGCATGCCCTCGGGAACGCCATCTGCCAGGCCAGACCGGGCGCCAAGGTGGTCTACCTGCGTTCGGAGCAGTTCGTGGCGGATATGGTCAAGGCGCTGCAGCACAACGTCATCAACGAGTTCAAGCGCTATTACCGCTCAGTGGATGCATTGCTCATCGACGACATCCAGTTCTTCGCGGGAAAGGAGCGCTCACAGGAAGAATTCTTCCATACTTTCAATGCCTTGCTTGAGGGTCAACAGCAGATTGTGTTGACCTGCGATCGCTATCCGAAGGAAGTCACCGGGGTGGAGGAGCGATTGAAATCACGGTTCGGTTGGGGACTGACGGTCGCCATCGAACCGGCGGAACTGGAGACGCGCGTGGCCATCCTCAAGAGCAAGGCTGCCCGGTCTCAACTGGATCTGCCGGACGAGGTCGCTTTTTTCATCGCGAAGCGCTTCCGGTCCAATATCCGTGAACTCGAGGGTGCCCTGCACCGCGTCGTGGCCCACGCGAACTTCAAGGGCGAGGGAATCAGCCTCGACTTCGCGAAGGAGGCACTGAAAGACCTCCTTGCTCTGCAGGACAAGATGGTCACGATCGAGAATATCCAGAAGACCGTGGCCGAGTATTACAAGATTCGCGTCTCCGATCTCTTGTCCAAGCGGCGCAGCCGCTCGGTGACACGCCCTCGGCAGATCGCGATGGCCCTGGCAAAGGAGCTCACCAACCACAGCCTGCCAGAGATCGGCGACGCCTTTGGCGGCCGCGACCACACCACTGTCCTGCACGCATGCCGAAAGGTGGTGGATCTGCGGCGCGGCGAGCAGCGCGTCAACGAGGACTACAACAACCTTGGCAGGATCCTGTCCAGTTGACGTGCGATAACTGTGGATAAGAAGGCGCGGTGGCCCAACCCGTGAATTGTCCCCAGTCTGCTAACAGTCAGACAACGGGTTGAACGGGTTTTACGGTCAGACTAAATGTTTGAAATAGAATGAAAATTGGCTTATTTGTGGATAAACGGGGTCGCTAATAACAGTCACGAGTTAAAAATAAAATGAAAATCTCTATTAATCGTGAAAAGCTTCTGGGACCCCTGCAGATCGTCAGTAACGTGGTTGAAAAAAGACAAGCCCTTCCGATCCTCAGCAACGTCTTGCTCCAGGTCGGTACGGATGCGCTTACATTTACCGGTACGGATATGGAAGTCGAGGTAGTAGTGCGAATAGACAACACCTCGAAGGAAACGGGCAGCAGTACTCTGCCGGCGAGAAAGCTGGTCGATATCTGCCGAGCGCTGCCTGCGGATGCGACGATAGAGCTGGATGTCAAGGATACGCGTGCGAGCCTCAAGAGCGGGAGGAGCCGATTTGCACTTGCGACGCTGCCGGCAAGGGACTTTCCAACCCTTGGGGATACGCCCTCGACGTTAAGGCTGCGAGTGGATGCCAAAGGTCTCAGGGACTTGATCGCGGATACCCAGTTTGCGATGGCCCATCAAGACATTCGTTATTACCTCAACGGCCTGCTGCTGGAGTTCTCCGAGAGCGGCTTGCGGGCGGTCGCGACCGATGGACATCGCATGGCGTTGGCGGATATGGAGTGGGCTACGGGGTTAAAGGAGCTCGTACAGGTCATCGTTCCCCGCAAAGGCGTGGCGGAGATCGTGCGTCTCCTGGCGGAGGCCGACGGGGAGGTCGAGGTGCAGGTAGGGCCGGCTCACCTGAAGGTGCGGACTGCGGATCGGACGATCACGAGCAAGCTCATAGACGGAAAATTCCCGGATTATCAGCGCGTGATTCCCGCAAAATCGGACAAGATCGTGGTTGGCGACAGGGAGGCGCTGCGCCAGGGACTTGCCAGGACGTCGATCCTTTCGAGCGAGAAGTTCCGCGGCGTGCGACTGCTGTTGAAGAAAGACCTGCTGCAGGCGCTGGCGCACAATCCGGAGCACGAGGAGGCGGAAGAGGAATTGCCTGTGGAGTACTCCGGCCCTGAATTGGAGATCGGTTTCAACGTCGTCTATCTCCTGGAGGTCTTGGCCGCCATCAAGACTGAAAAGGTCCAGATGGAATTGGCTTCGCCGGACCGGAGTTGCCTGATGCTTCCCATCGGTGATCAGACGCGGAAATACGTGATCATGCCGATGCGCCTGTAGGGGATGCAGCTGCAACGGCTGGATATCCATGACGTCAGGTGTCTCAGAGAAGCGGTGCTGGATTTCTCTGCGACGGTAAATCTGGTCGTCGGGGCGAACGGGAGCGGCAAGACATCCCTGCTGGAGGCGATCTACCTGCTCGGCACCGGGCGGTCATTCAGAACCCGTGACCCGGACGAGATAATCAGGGATGGACAGAGCGGACTCCTGATACGAGGGGCATTGCGTGACAATTCGGGCCGTCTCGCGCGCGTGGCGTTAAAGAGGGCGGAAGGCCGCACTTCGATACGATTCGATGGTGCGACCGTTCGGTCCGCTGGTCAGTTGGCAGTTCGGATGCCGGTGACCCTGGTTACCCCGGATACGCATGTGGAGATGCAGGCGCAGCCAAAGGCGAGACGCAGGTGGGTGGACGTCACGCTGTTTCACGTGAAACCGGGCTACCTCGAACTCTGGAAGCGGACGATGCGGAGCGTAAAGCACCGGAACGCGCTCCTGCGGAGGAAGACCAGCGCCGAGGAACTGGACACGTGGGACGCTGAACTCATACAACATGCTGAAAGGTTGGACACACTGCGTAGATGGGCGGTGGGGCAGCTGTCGGAGGCCTCCAACAGGGCACTGGGGCAGATCTTCGGAAAGACGGCGTCGATCACGTACTCACCGGGCTGGCCGGAGGGGATGACCTACCGTGAGACCCTCAAGCGCGCACGCGACGCGGATGTCGCCATAGGCTCCACTCGATACGGACCACATCGGGCCGATGTGGCCTTCGAACTGGCTGGCAGGCCGGTGGCGAGCAGACTCTCCCGTGGGCAGTTGAAGGTCTGGGTTGGAATGTTGATGCTGGCCCAGGTCATGGTCGTAGCCACGAACACGCAGGTGCGGCCGATGGTGCTGGTGGACGACCTCGTGTCGGATCTGGACGCACAGGCGAGAGGGCGCCTCATCGCCGAGATGGCAGCCTCCGGCTGCCAACTGTTCGTAACAGCCGTGGACGAGGCGCTCGTACCATTGCCCGATCCCAAGCGGGCAGCGGTGTTCCACGTGAAACAGGGTGAGATCACCCGGAGTCCATGAAACAGAATGACTGATCAAGACACCCAGAGCGGTGGTGAGGCGGCTGGCTCGGAGAAGGCCTACGATTCGTCGAGCATCAAGGTCCTGAAGGGCCTCGACGCCGTACGAAAGCGCCCTGGCATGTATATAGGCGATACAGATGACGGCACCGGGCTTCACCACATGGTCTTCGAGGTTGTGGATAAC
>CAZTPK010000247.1:0-4070 GCA_964614765.1 uncultured Gammaproteobacteria bacterium | reverse complement strand
GCCGGGATCTGCGCGGCAGCACGCTGCGCGTGAACGAGGAGCGGCCACGTCCCGCGCGTGGCGGCAGACGCCGATAGGTCCGCCCCTCCGATCCCCGGCGATGCCGCCAGGGTGTTCGCCCGGCGCGCGGAGACTTGCGCATTCCCCGGCGGGGCTGGATCATCGCGGCCGTGACCACCGCGACGGGCTCTGACGCTCCACAGGCGCGCCGCCTCGATGCCGCGGCGCTGGCTGCGCTCGCTGCCGAAATCAAGGCTTGGGGCGTGGCGCTGGGGTTCCAGCAGATCGGCATCACCGGGATCGACCTTGGCCCGGAGGAGGCGCGGCTGCAGGAGTGGCTCGACCGGAATTTTCACGGCGAGATGCATTACATGCAGCGCCACGGAAGCAAGCGCTGCCGTCCCGCGGAGCTCTATCCGGGCACGGTGCGTGTCATCTGTGCGCGCATGAACTATTGGTCCGGGGACGCGGCCGATGCCGAACGGGTGCTGGAGCGTCCCGACCTCGCCTATGTCTCCCGCTATGCGCTCGGCCGCGACTATCACAAGGTCTTGCGCCAGCGGCTGCGGCGGCTCGCCGAGCGCGTGGCCGCCACCGTCGGCGAGCATGGTTACCGCGTGTTCGTCGACAGCGCCCCGGTGATGGAGAAACCGCTGGCGCGCAACGCCGGCCTGGGGTGGATCGGCAAGCACACCAACCTCATCAACCGCAACGCGGGCTCCTGGTTCTTCCTCGGGAAGGTCTACACCGACCTGCCCTTGCCGATCGATACGGCCGAAGGCGAGGACCATTGCGGCCGATGCGCGGTATGCATGGACGTCTGCCCGACCGCGGCGATCGTGGCGCCCTACCAGCTCGATGCGCGGCGCTGTATTTCCTACCTGACCATCGAGCTCGGCGGCTCCATCCCCGAGGAACTCCGGCCGCTCATCGGCAATCGCATCTATGGATGCGACGACTGCCAGCTGTACTGTCCGTGGAACCGCTTCGCGCGCGCGACAGGCGAGGGCGATTTCCGGCCTCGACATGACCTCGATTCCTCGAGCCTGCTGCGGCTGTTCGCCTGGAGTGAAGCCGAATTCCTCGGCTACACCGAGGGGTCGGCCATGCGGCGCATCGGTTACCAACGCTGGTTGCGTAACCTTGCCGTCGCGCTCGGCAATGCGCCCACGCGGCCCGAGGTGGTCGCCGGCCTGCAGGCACGCGCCGCGCATCCGTCCGCGCTGGTGCGCGAGCACGTGCGATGGGCCTTGGCCCGGCACGCGATCTCGTCACCCGTCGGCTGACCCGCGGCGCGGATATCGAGCCGTGGCTATCGGGCGAGCGGGGCGCAGGCCCCGGCTCTCGAGCATTTCCAGTATCCAGCGCTCCATGCGGTCTCGGTCGTCCCCGATCGCCGGTGGCGGCCTGAGCATGCGCGGATCGCTCGCTCCTGCAAGCCGTGCAGGTACGACGATGGTGTCGACGGCATCCAAGGGCAGCGCTTCCACGAGGAAGGGGTATTTGAACACCACACCGGGCTCCGCGAAGCCCAGCATCGCCGCCGTGGCGTTCTGCCAGCGCGCGTCGAATTCGGCGGCTGCGAAGATCATCACTCCGCCGTCTTCGTGACCGTCCCAGAGCCGCGCGACGGTCAGGGCGTCGGAGAGCTCGTGCGAGAGCAGGAAGACGCCGAGCTGCCGCTCCAGGGAGCCGAGCGGGCCCGGATCCGCGTTCGGCAGCCAGTGGCCGCAGGCGAGGTTGGCTGCCAGTCCGCTCGGCAGGCCGCGAAACAGCACGCCGGCGTCGCCGTAGCGAAACCCGAGGAAGCTGTGATCGAGACTCAGCAGCTCGTCAATCTTCGCGTGCCAGCCGCTGCGCGATTCGCGCCGGACGTGGGCCGGGCGAGTGTTGTACGCATACGCCGTATTGCGCGCGCAGCCGTCGTCGCCGTGCATCGCGGTGCCCTCCTCGCTGGCCGGATAAAGAAAAAGGCGCATGGGTCTCCCCACGCGCCCCTCAGTCTGAAGGACCTCGTTATTGTCGGTAGTCCGGCGTCACTTCATCTGCACTTCATGCCAGATGCACTGCCAGTGCTTCGGGTCGCACGCGCCGCTGGGTGCTGCCGCACCGACGCCAGCGGACTGGCCGTTGGTGTAGAGCTCGACGCGGCGGTTCATGTAGCGGCCTTCCTTCGTATCGTTCGAGGCGACTGGCTCGCTCTCGCCGCGACCCTCGGTCGTCAGTCGCGAAGCGGCGATGCCGTGGGCGACGAAGTATTCGCGGACGGCCTCGGCACGGCGTTCCGACAGCCCCTGGTTGTACGCCTCGGAGCCGACGCTGTCGGTGTGGCCGACGATCTTGACGTTGGCGTCGCCGACCTCTTCCAGCTTGCGCACGCCCTCGTCGAGGATGGCGGCGGAGTCAGGCTTGATGGTCGCCTTGTCGAAGTCGAAGTTCACCCCGCGCAGGGTGTGGATGAGCTTGGGCTCCTCCGGGGGAGGCGGCGGGGGCGGCGGAGGAGGAGGCGGCGGCGGTGCAGCTTCCGCGACCGGTTCCGGCTCGGGCGCCGGCGGCTCCGGACACAGCGCGGCGCCAATCAACGCGCCGGCCGCGGCACCCGCGCCAGCGTAAATGCCTTCGTCATCGTCGGCGGCCAGGCCGCCGGCAAGGCCACCCACGGCCGCGCCTGCCAGCATGCAGATCGGTTTGCTGAGGCCGCCGGAATTAGCGCAGCCGGACAGCGTGGCGACACAAGCGAGCGTCGTGGCGAGCTTGAGATAGTTCCTCATGGTTCGAATCCCCCTCGGTTTGACCTGACGGGCCGCAAGGTAGCACCCGCCTACGCGGAACAGTGTGGCTTTTTCGTCACATAAATCTACACACTTGTTGCGGTAAAGCTTACTGGAAGTGTCGGTCGCTAACAAGGAAAAATCGCGCCCGCGCGCTGCCGAAATTCTCAGCGGGGCCCGGCGCCCCAGGCTCGCATGCGTATAATTGCCGGGGCCGGTCGACCACGTAACCAGGAAACAAGGGGGAGCATGTCCGGACGGACCGCTGCTCATTGCGAAGTCGGGGACGACGGACGTGTGCCTGTTGCCCGCGATGGGTAACCGCCATGGCCTCATCACCGGGGCCACCGGCACGGGCAAGACCGTCACCCTCCAGGCTATCGCCCAGGGTTTCAGCAACATCGGGGTTCCCGTCTTCATGGCCGATGTCAAGGGCGACCTCGCCGGCATTTCCAAGGCGGGTACGGCAACCCCCAAGATCAAGGAGCGGCTCGATCTCCTTCAATTCGGCGACTTCAGCTTCGCCGGCTGTCCGGTGACGTTCTGGGACCCGTTTCGGGCCGCCGGCCACCCCGTGCGGGCGACAGTCTCCGACATGGGTCCGCTGCTGTTGGGCCGGATCCTGAACCTCAACGAGACCCAGGCCGGCGTATTGACGCTCGTCTACCGGATTGCCGATGACAACGGCCTGCTGCTGATGGACCTCAAGGACCTGCGGGCGATGGTCCAGCACGTCGGCGACAACGCCAAGCGGTTCACCACCGAATACGGCAACGTCTCGGCCGCCAGCGTCGGCGCGATCCAGCGCGGCCTGCTGCAGCTAGAGGAGCAGGGCGGCGACCTGCTCTTCGGCGAGCCCATGCTGGACATACAGGACCTGATGCGGACAGACAGTGCCGGCAAGGGAGTGGTGAACATCCTGGTATCCGACCGGCTCATGAATGCGCCGAAGCTGTATTCGACGCTGTTGCTGTGGCTGCTGGCCGAGTTGTTCGAGAACCTGCCCGAGGTCGGAGACCTCGAGAAACCGAAGATGGTGTTCTTCTTCGACGAGGCGCATCTGCTGTTCGCCGATGCGCCCAAGGCGCTGCTGGAGAAGATCGAGCAGGTCGTGCGCCTCATCCGTTCCAAGGGCGTAGGCGTCTTTTTCGTCACCCAGAACCCGCTCGACGTGCCGGATGCCGTGCTGGCGCAGCTTGGCAACCGCGTGCAGCATGCGTTGCGCGCATACACGCCTCGCGATCAGAAGGCGGTGAAGGCGACGGCCGCGACCATGCGGCCGAACCCGGCATTCGACAC
>CAZTPK010000246.1:0-4080 GCA_964614765.1 uncultured Gammaproteobacteria bacterium | reverse complement strand
GCTGAATACCAGCGCGGACGTGACGATCACGTCCCTCCGCCCAGCCATTCGGCGCCGCAGCGCCCTCAGCGGCGGCCGGCCTGCCCCGGTTTCGCGGTCGCGCGCAACCGCCGCGCCTCCTTCGGGTCGATGCGCAAGGGGCGGTATACCTCGACCCGGTCACCCGCATGCACCGGGTCCTCCAGCGCGCACAACCGGCCAAAGATCCCCACGCGATTGACCGCGAGGTCCACGTCGGGAACCCGGTCGAGCAGACCGGAGATCTCTATGGCCTCGCGCACGCTCGTACCCGCCGCCACCTCGAGCGGAATGATCACCTGCTCCGCCGGCGTCGCGTAGGCGACCTGCACCGCGATCCGCTCAGGCTGGGCAGCCATACAGGTCGCGGGCGCGCGCGCAGAAGGCATCGATCAGCGAGCTGGAGATAGAGTGGAAGGCCTTGCCGAAGGTCATCGCCAGCAGCTTGCTGCTGAATTCGAATTCCAGATGGAGCGCCACGAGACAACCCTGCCGCTCCGTGCCCACGGGATGGAAGCTCCAGTGGCCATGCAGGCGCCGGAACGGGCCCTCGACGAGCTGCATGTCGATGCGTTCCCCCTCGTGCAGGCGATTGCGCGTCGTGAAGGACTGCCGGATGCCGCTGCGCGCGAGTGCCACGCGGGCCGTCACGTCATGCTCGCCCCGGGCCACGAGCTTCACCTCCGTGCACCACGGCAGAAACTGCGGGTAGGACTCGATATCGGCGACCAGGGCGTACATCTGCCCGGCGGTGTAGGGCACCATGGCGCTCTTCTGTATCTTGATCATGACGCGGCTGCATCTCTCCTCCGCGCAGATTGTCGGTGAAATCCACCCCATTTCTCAATCGTACGGGCGCGGCGCGGGACCCGGTCTTCCGGCCCTGGCGACCTAAAGAAAGGCGCCTTCTTGCCGCTGATCCCCGCAGGAACGCGAACGGCGTAGTTCCGCCTCCCAGGAAGCCCGCATGCAATCTGCCGCCAGGACGACCGCCGCAGCGATACCCGAGAGGATCGGCCGGTTCCGCCCGACAAGGGTCATAGGCCAGGGCGGCCAGGGAGTGGTGTTTCTGGCGAGGGATCCCGACCTCGATCGCCTGGTCGCGGTGAAGACCCTGACGCGCCGCTGCGCCGACCCGGGGCGCATGGTCACGGAGGCGCGCCACGCCGCCAGGCTGCAGCATCCGAACATCGTCACCTTGCTGGAGATCGGCACGCACGAGCAGCTGCCGTTTCTCGTCTACCAGTACGCCGAGGGCACTAGCCTCAAGCAGATGCTCGATACGCGCCAGCCGATCCCGCCGGCGCGCGCCATCGAGCTCATGCTCCGGATACTCGAGGGCATCGGGCACGCGCACCGTGCCGGCATCCTGCACCGCGATCTGACGCCGGGCAACATCCTCATCGATACGGAGGGCAACCCCCGCATCCTTGATTTCGGGATATCCAGCCTGGTCGGCATGTCTGCCACCGGCAACAACGTCCTGGGCACGCCCAACTACATGTCGCCGGAGAACCTGACCGGAGGTGAGGTGGGACCCGCGGCCGACATCTTCTCGCTGGCCGTGATCCTGCACGAGATGCTCACGGGCCACCCGCTCATCGTCGCCGACAATCCGATGACGGCGATATACAAGGTCGTGAACGAGACCTTTCTGCCGCCCTCGATGGCCAATCCCGCCGTAGACCCCCAGCTCGACGAGATCGTCATGCGCGGTCTGGAGCGGGATCCGGCGCGCCGCTACGCCAACGCGCAGGAATTCATCGACGCGCTGAAGGGCTATGTCGATCCGCAGGAAGCGCCACGCGAGCTGGACGGCCGCACCGACGGCAACAGCGCCGTGGACTTTCTCCTCCGCCGCCTGAACCGGCGCCCGGATTTCCCTGCCATCTCCCGCCACGTCGCCGAGATCACGCAGAAGACGAGCAAGAGCGACGACACCCACGCCAACGAACTGGCGAACGTCATCCTCAAGGACTTCGCGCTGACCTCCAAGCTGCTGAAGCTCGTCAACTCCTCCGTCTACCGCCACGGCGGCGGCTCGGCCATCACCACGATCAGCCGAGCTGTCATGATCCTCGGCTTCGAGCAGGTGCGACAGGCCGCCCTGAATCTCACCTTGTTCGAGCACCTGAAGAACGCCGAGCAGGCGCAGGACATGCGCAATTCGCTGCTGAACTCGTTCTTCAGCGCCATGGTCGCGCGCGATCTGGCGAGCCAGAGCCACGGCGTCGGCGGCGAGGAGGTATTCATCGTCGCGCTCTTCCTTCGGCTCGGCAAACACCTGGCCATATTCTATTTCCCCGAGGAGTATCGCGAGATCGAACGCCTGATCGCCAACCGCGGCCTGAGCGAGCTGAATGCCTCCAAGGAGGTGATGGGGGCCTCCTACGTCGAGCTTGGCGCGGCCATCGCCAGGCAATGGCAGTTGCCGGACCTCGTGGTCAGGGGGATCAACGGCTCGGCATCGACCGCCGGCACTCAGCCGAACTCACCGGCCGACCAGGCCGTGGCAATTGCCGCGTTCTCCAACGAGCTCGCAGAGGTCTTCGCACGCGGCGGCCACGACGTCGCCGCGAACCTCGAGGCCCTGACGTCGCGCTACAAGCGCACCCTGAAGATCAACGCCGAGGAGCTCAAGAAGGTCGTCACCGTGGGCATGGAGCGGGTGACGGAGTACGCCCGCATCCTGAACATCAACACCCGCGACAGCGCGCTCTGCGCCAACATCAGCAGGACTACCGGCAGACCGATGCCGACGACGGAGGCGGCAGCGTCCGCTGCCGCGCCGGGCGCAGACCACACCGCGGCCATGGCGTCGTCCGCTGAGGAGAGCGAGGACGCGGCGATGAAACGCCGGATGCTGTTGATCAACAGCATCTCCGAGATCGCCACCACGGTCATGGGCGAGTACAACCTCAACAACGTGCTGGTGATGATCCTGGAGACCCTGTACCGCGGGATCGGCTTCTCCCGCGTACTCATGGTCGTGAAGGACGCCCGGACGCGCACCATGCAGGCCCGCTTCGGGTTCGGCGAAGGGGTCGACGAGCTGATCCCGAAGTTCCATTACCCCCTCGTCGGCGGCTCCGACATCTTCCTCGAGGCTGCCACCACGGGGCGGGAGTTCGTGGTGGTCGACACGAGCGCCCCCGAGTACCTTCACCGCATTCCCGCCTGGTGCCGCAGCCTCACCGCGCCGCGCGCCGTGGTGCTGCTGCCCATCGTCGTCAACAAGGCCGTCATCTCGCTCATCTACGCCGACTTCACCACCGCCAGCACACGCATATCCGTGGAGGAAATCAAGCTCTTCGCCACGCTGACCAAGCAGGCGGCGCTCGCTATCCACCAGAAATCGCAGCGCAGATAGCGTCGCCGGCCGCGCCGTAGCGTCTGCTGTATAATTGCGGCCCCTCCCGCGAACCACCCTCCGTTGCGATGGCCAAGAAAGAGGAAAAAGCCGCGAGCAGCACCATTGCCCTGAACAAGAAGGGCAAGCACGACTACTTCATCGAGGACCGCTACGAGGCGGGCATCGCGCTGGAAGGCTGGGAGGTGAAGAGCCTGCGGGCGGGACGCGTGCAGCTGCGCGATTCCTACGTCATCATCAAGGACGGCGAGGCCTACCTCTTCGGCGCACTCATCACTCCGCTGCCAACCGCCTCCACGCACATCACGCCGGACGCGCAGCGCACGCGCAAGCTGCTGCTGCACCGGCACGAGCTCAGCCGCCTGATCGGCGCCGTCGAGCGCAAGGGCTACACGCTGATCGTCACGGCGCTTTACTGGAAGAAGGGCCGTGCCAAGGCGGAGATCGCGCTGGCCAAGGGCAAGCAGGAGCACGACAAGCGCGCCACCATCAAGGAGCGCGACTGGCAGCGCGAGCAGCGCCGCCTGCTCAAGCGCGGTTGACCGCCCGTCCCCGCATCCTCGCCGGAAGGGGGGATTCCGGCGACTCAGGCCGGCTGGCAACGGCGGCGGCCGGCGGCGCCGAGCCAACCACGCCGGGCATCCGGCGCCGGGCGGCCGCATCGTGACACCGGTCGGCGAAACTACCCACCG
>CAZTPK010000245.1:0-4083 GCA_964614765.1 uncultured Gammaproteobacteria bacterium | reverse complement strand
GCCTTCGCCAGCGCCATGACGTCCGGCACCACGCCTTCATGCTGGCATGCGAACCAGCGACCGGTGCGGCACATGCCAGTCTGCACCTCGTCGAGCATCATCAGCCAGTCATGGCGATCGCAGAGCCTGCGGATGCCGTCGAGATATCCGGCGGGGGCGACGTTGATGCCGCCCTCGCCCTGGATCGGTTCGACCAGGACCGCGGCGATGTCGTTGCGGGCGGCGGCGATGGCGGCGATCGCGTCGAGGTTCCCGTAGGGCACACGCAGAAATCCCTGCACCAGCGGCTCGAAGCCCTGCTGGACCCTGGCGTTGCCGGTGGCGCTGAGCGTGGCCATCGTGCGCCCGTGGAAGCTGTCTTCCATGACGATGATCTGCGGCTCGGCGATGCTGCGCGCGTGCCCGTGCAGGCGCGCGAGCTTTATGGCGGCTTCGTTGGCCTCGGCGCCGGAGTTGCAGAAGAACGCCTTTTCCATCCCCGCCAGCTGCGTCAGCCGTTTCCCGAGCTCTTCCTGCAGCGCGATGCGATAGAGGTTGGAGGTGTGCAGCAGGGTGGACGCCTGCTCCGCGATGGCCGCGGCGACGGCCGGATGTGCATGGCCGAGGCTGCAGACAGCCACGCCGCTCAGCGCGTCGAGGTAGCGGCGCCCGCTCTCGTCCCAGAGATATGCGCCGTTGCCGCGAACGAACGCGACCGGCAGGCGCTGGTAGGCCGGCATCAGGGCATCGCCGCCGCTCATGACCTCATCCCGTGTCCTCGCAGTGACCCGCCCTTAAAAATTTTACCCCCCCCACAAAGCAAGCGCCCCGCCCGACGGGCCGGGCCTTGTCGCGTCGTCAAGACGCCTCGCTCTCCGTCTAACTATGCGGTTTCAGGCTCGGCCGGCCATGCGACTCAGAACAGCACCCCGTGGCTGGCCGCGCCCATGAACAGGAGCATCGGTATCGACAGCAGCGTATTCGTGCGCGAAGCCAGCGCGGCCACGCGCCGGGCCTTGGCCTTCTCCTCGTCGGTCGCCTGAACCAGGCCGAGCACCTTTTTCTGATTGGGCCAGATGAGAACCCAGACGTTGAAGAGCATGATGGTGCCGAGCCAGGCGCCGATGCCGATCGCCGTCAGGTAGGGACTCGGCTCGGCGGCAGCCAGCCCGAGCGTGAACGCCGGGACGAAGTTCTTGCCCAGGAACGCCGCCCCGGACAGCCAGGTGACCACCGCGGCCCAGCGGAACCACAGCAGGGCCCGCGGTGCGACGTACTTGGTAATCCCGGCACCGCCTGGCCCGCCCTTGTCGGCGACGGCCTCCGCCAGCGCCGGGACCTGGACGAGGTTGAAATAGTAGAGCAGCCCGATCCAGCACACGCCCGCAATATAATGTAGCCAGCGATAGACGCCGGGCAGGTTGAACTCGCCGCCGGATCTCACCAGCCAAGTCAGCACCAGTGCCAGGACGATACCGAGCGCGATGGTCTTGGCTATTGAATCCAATGGATTTTTCATGTTGTTTTCCCTCCTTGACCCGCCCCGCCACGCGCGCGGTCTGACGGGCATCCCCCAAGTTGAACGAGCCGAATTGTCGGCCATGTGCGTCGGCATTTGCAAGCCATCGGGGAGGGGGTGTTCCGGCCTGCCGCGGACGGCGTGACAGCGACTGCGGCCGGATTTAGACTCCGCAAAGTAACCCACTGATTAATCGAGAGGCAGACTGCCGTTATGGACGTGATGGAGCGTATCAAGCAGACGATCGAGGGCAACCGCGTAGTCATCTTTATGAAGGGGACCCCGCAGTTCCCGCAGTGCGGCTTCTCGATGCGGGCGTCCCAGGCGCTTGCCGCCTGTGGCGTGGAGTTCGCGCACGTGGATGTCCTGGCCGACCCGGAGGTGCGCCAGAACCTGCCGCGCTATTCCAACTGGCCGACCTTCCCCCAGGTCTTCATCAACGGCGAGCTGGTGGGCGGCTGCGATATCGTCATGGAGATGTACCAGTCCGGCGAGCTGCAGAGGCTGACCCAGGCGGCCGCCAACGCCTGAGACGCCGGCCGTAGGTGGCGATCGCTAGGGCCCGGGATTGCGGCGCGCCGGCGCGGCCCCAGCGTCTCATGTTTTGGAGGCTTCCTGCCGCGGCAGCTGCAGCCAGATGCAGCGCCCGTTGCTTTTCGCCTGCAGCGTCGCCAGGCGCGCCCGGTGCGCCGCGAGCTCTTCGTCGGTGGGGGCGACCACCCGCAGCGCCGGGCGCTCCCCGCGCTCCGCGGAACCGACGGCGTGCGGCTGCGCCTCGCGCGCGGGCGGCGATTCATCCAGCAGCAGCGTCGCCTGGCCGCCGGTCATGCGCAGGTAGACGTCCGAGAGGATCTCCGCATCCAGCAGCGCGCCGTGCAGCGCTCGGCCCGAGTTGTCGACGTTGTAGCGTTTGCAGAGGGCGTCCAGGTTGTTGCGCTGGCCGGGGTGCAGCTCGCGCGCCATCGCCAGCGTATCGGTGATGCGGCAGTGATCCGTCAGCGTTCCCCAGGCCTCGCCGAGCCGCGCGAGCTCCGCGTTCAGAAAGCCGACATCGAACGGCGCGTTGTGGATGATGACCTCGGCCCCACGGATGAAGTCTATGAGCTCCTGCGCCACCTCCGCGAATCGCGGGCTGTTCGCCAGCTGCTCCCGTGTGATGCCGTGCACGGCAGCGGCGCCGTCGTCGACGTCTCGGTCGGGATTCAGGTAACAGTGAAACGTGCGCGCGGTGCGCCGCCGGTTCACCATCTCCACGCATCCTATCTCGATGACGCGATGCCCTTCGGCGGGCTCCAGGCCGGTGGTTTCGGTATCCAGAACGATCTGCCGCATGAGATTATCCGCGCGACTGTCCGAGCATCTCGTCGATGGCCGCGTTGGCGAGCGCGTCGGCGCGCTCATTATCCACGTGACCGGTGTGTCCTCGCACCCATTCGTATTCGACCTCGTGCCTGGAGGCCGCCGCGTCGAGCCGTTGCCACAGGTCGAGGTTCTTCACGGGCTTTCTGTCGGCGGTCTTCCAGCCGCGTCGCTTCCAGTCCTTCAGCCACGTCCGCAGGCCGTTCATCACGTACCGCGAATCCGTGGTCAGTCTGACGCGGCTGGGCCGCTTCAGGCTCTCCAGTCCGGCGATGGCGGCCATCAGCTCCATGCGGTTGTTGGTCGTCTCGCGCTCCGCGCCCCGCAGCGTCTTCTCGTGATGCCGGTATCGGAGCAGGACTCCCCAGCCGCCGGGGCCGGGGTTGCCGCGGCAAGCACCGTCGGAATAAATCTCCACGACATCCTCGCCGGCCTCAGTCTTCATCGCGCGACGCCTCGAAGGTGGTCGGCTCGACCACGCCGGCGGCGATCAGTCGGCGTCGCGCCCGCCATTGCGTGCGGATCGGTATCAGCCGCTGCAGACGTTTGCGCGCGACGATGACGTAGCAGCCGCCGAAGATCGGGAACAGCCTGCGGCCGAGCAACTCTAGGAAGCCGAGGTTGCGCAGCAGGCGCGCGGAATGCACGGGCGGCCTGAAGAAGGCGCGGCTGGTGTGCGTGACTTCGAAGCCCAGCAGTTTCAGCCAGTCCTTCAGGCGTCCGATGCGCAGGAAACGTCCGTTCCATGGCACCCTGTCGCGCCACCACAGCAGCAGGTGCCACAGTCCCCAGCAGCTCCACGGATTGAATCCGACGATGACGACGTGACCTTCTGCGATTAGCACGCGCTCGACCTCGCGCAACACGTCGTGCGGTTCCTGTTCGAAATCCAGGACGTAGGGCAGCAGGACCACGTCGACGCTGTCGGCCGCGATCGGCAGCGCGCTCGCCGCGCACAGAACGCCGTTGTCCACCGGCGGATTCAGCGCCGGGTCGATGCTGAGGACGGCCTGGTGGGAGATGCGGCTCGCGCTCATAAGCGGCTTGCCGCGGAACAGCCCCAGTTGCAGGATGTGGTATCCGAAAAGGGTCGGCAGCAGCGCGCCGAGCCTGAGCAGCACACTTGCGAGCATGGAGCGGCCGAGATCCGACTCGAACCAGTCCTCCAGGTCGGATCTCACGCTGGATCGCGCGGTGCTCTTTTCGTCGCTCACGTTGTCCCGATC
>CAZTPK010000244.1:0-4085 GCA_964614765.1 uncultured Gammaproteobacteria bacterium | reverse complement strand
GGGGGGGGGGGGGGGGGGGGGCCCCCCCCCGCGACGGGACGTGAAATCAGCTCGCTGCGACCTTCTTCAGTGTCACCTGCACCTTGCTCTGATCGTCGTGGAACGAATCCACCCCGGTTTTCAGCGCCGTCGTGCCGGCCTTGAAAAGCGGATTGTCGAACGACAGGCAGCTCATCTTCCAGCACGCGTCCATCATCGAAAGCTGGAGCTCCATCCAGTTCTTCCAGGCGTCGAAAGCCATCTGGTACAAGGTGCCGAAGCTCCCGGGATCGCCCCACGCCCGCCACTGAGTCTCAGCCAGACGCATAGTGCGGTCCATGAACTCGGTCACCTCGGTCATGGACTTCGACGTGTCAGTCGTCGTCATGGTGTGGACCTCCTCGAATTGCGTTGCTTGGCGTCCAAGCCGGTGGGAACACCGCCCCCGTCCGGGGGGCGGAACAGAACCGGGGCCTTACGGCCGCCGCGACGCAGGCCCGGAGATCCCGCATTATTCACTCGCCGTCCGCAGGTGAGTGCTGATGGCCGTCGGATCCAGGCGCACCAGGTCCTGATTGAGCGTCTTGACGATCCGGTCGACCGAGTTGGCGCTCAACCGCTTGCGAAGCTCGCCGAGGAAGCGCGGCGCGGCGACGATGATCAGTTGTTCGAACTGACCCTGTGCACGCGCCTCGTCGATCCGCTCGGCGACCTCGTGGGCGAACATCTGCATCTGATGTTCGTCGGGGTCGTTGCGCGTCTCATAAGAGTGGTGCACCGATCCGCTTGCGGGGCTGAACGAGCGGCCCGGCCGGTCCTGCGCGAGTTCGCGCGTGGGCTTCCTGCCGTCGGGGTTGACGAGATCGGCCAGCTCCTGCAACTGGCCCTCGGCCCCCATGCGGGAGAAGAAACGGGCCCGTGCGGAATCGGCAACCACCACCCACTGACGCATGCAATCTCCTCCATCGAACGCAGAAGTTGAATTAGGGAAGCTCTGCAAAAGGCGAGCTTCCTGCGGTGCATGGATGCACCGCCATCTTCGATGGCCGCAGGCCATTGAAAACGAACGTCGGCGAGAATGACACTTCGTGCCGACCGTGCTCCGAGAAGTCCAGGATGGGCTTGCTCAGAGCCTCCTCGATACAGGAAGCTACCTTTTCGGGCGATCCGGTCCCTGATCCGGATCAACCATGCGGTCCCGTTCGACAGCGGCGGCCGCTTTCAGGATAATGTCGCCTTTTTTCAGCGGGATGACAGCACCATGGCCGAGTCACCACGCGTAGGCGTCATCATGGGCAGCCGGTCCGACTGGGAGACCATGCGGCTGGCCGCGGACATTCTCTCAGAGTTCAGTGTAGACCACGAGTGCCGCGTCGTCTCCGCGCACCGCACCCCCGAGCTGCTCGCGCAATACGCGCGCGAGGCGGAGAAGCGAGGCCTGCAGGTCATCATCGCCGGGGCCGGCGGCGCGGCGCACCTGCCCGGCATGGTGGCCGCGCACACGCTGCTTCCGGTGATCGGCGTGCCGGTGCAGAGCAAGGCCCTAAAGGGCCTGGATTCCCTGCTCTCCATCGTGCAGATGCCGGCAGGCGTTCCGGTGGCGACGGTGGCCATCGGCGAGGCGGGGGCGCGCAACGCCGGGCTGCTGGCGGTGGCCATGCTCGCCAATTCCGACGCCCGCCTACGGGACAAGCTCGGCCAGTTCCGCGCCGCCCAGACGCAGCGGGTGCTGGAGGAAAAACTCCCGTGAGCGAGCCGCAGATCATATTGCCAGGCGCGACGCTCGGCGTGCTCGGCAGCGGCCAGCTCGGACGCATGTTCGCGATCGCCGCTCGCAGGCTCGGCTACCGGGTGCACGTGCTCTCGCCCGAGTACGATACGCCCACCGGGCAGGTCGCGGACCTGGAGATCTCGGCGGAGTACCAGGATCTCGACGCCATCGCGAGGTTCGCGCAGGGCGTCGCGGCGGTCACCTTCGAGTTCGAGAACGTGCCGGCGATGACCGCCGAGACGGCGGCAAAGCATGCGCCGGTGCGGCCGGCGGGGCAGGTGCTGCACGTCGCCCAGAACCGCGCGCGCGAGAAGGGCTGGCTGCGCGACAACGCCATCCCGGTGACGCCGTTCCGCAACGTGAGCACGCAGGAGGAGCTCCTGGCCGCGGTGGTCGAGCTCGGCACGCCGGCGGTGCTCAAGACCGCGGCCTTCGGCTATGACGGCAAGGGCCAGGTCGTGATCCGCAAGGCCGACGAGGCCGAGGCGGCGTGGCAGGCGCTCAGGCGCCAGGAGTGCATCCTGGAGGCCTTCGTGGCGTTCGAGAAGGAGATCTCCGTCGTGGCCGCGCGCGGACTGGACGGCAGCCTCGTGTGCTACGGCCCGATGGTCAACACCCACGCCAACCACATCCTCGACACCTCGGTGACGCCGTACGACCTGCCGGCGCGCGCCGTGAAGGATGCCCTGGACATCGCCTGCAGCGTGATGGAAGGGCTGGAGGTGGTCGGCGTGCTGTGCGTGGAGTTCTTCATGGAGAGCGACGGGCGCGTGATGGTCAACGAGCTCGCGCCCCGGCCGCACAACTCCGGCCATCTCACCATCGACGGCCACGTCACCTGCCAGTTCGAGCAGCAAGTGCGCGCCGTGTGCGGACTGCCGCTCGGCTCGCCCGCGATGGTGCGTCCGGCTGCCGCGATGGCCAATCTGCTGGGCGACCTGTGGGAGGGCGGGGAGCCGCAATGGCACCGCGCGCTCGCGAACCCGGAGGTGAAGCTGCATCTCTACGGCAAGGCGGAGGCGCGCGCGGGCCGCAAGATGGGTCACATCAACGCCGCCGCCGACACGCCGGAGGAGGCCCTGCGCCTCGTCACCGCCGCGCGCGCCGCGCTCACGCGGCGCTAGCCCCGAACGGCCGGTGCGGCCGCCAGGTTGACATCATTTT
Source organism: uncultured Gammaproteobacteria bacterium (assembly GCA_964614765.1). Taxonomy (GTDB): domain Bacteria; phylum Pseudomonadota; class Gammaproteobacteria; order JAJPIJ01; family JAJPIJ01; genus JAJVHZ01. The sequence goes on along the minus strand of CAZTPK010000244.1, from coordinate 1,171 downwards.
TTTGGCCAGGGCGTGACGGCGCCGATGCGCGCGCCCGGCGCCCTGCCTCTGATCTTCCGGCTGGCCGGCCCCGTGTCGACATGCCGCTCACGCGCGCGAAGCAGCGCCCGGCGCACCCCGCGCATCATCGTCGCATCGGGCCCTGGGGCCGCATGCACGACAGTGCGGCGCAGCACAAGGCAGCGATTGCCGCATTGCATGATTGGCGACCCTGTCGGCGTGCCGGAATGTTGATGTGGCGCCCAAAATTAAGGAAGTCTTATCGACGTGTTTCCGGCTACCATGCCGGAAGGGCTGGCCGGAAAAGGAGATGATGGCAGCATGGCGCACGAAAGGCTCTCCGCCCACCACGAGGTGGCCATCAAGGGCTCCTCGAACCGAAGTTTCGGTCTGATCTTCGCTGCATTTTTCTGTGTGATCGGGCTGCTGCCGCTTTACTCACGGGGTGAGGTGCGGCCGTGGGCCCTGGCGGTGGCCGCCATATTTGCGGCCGTCGCCGTCACCGTGCCCATCATACTGGCGCCGCTGAACAGACTGTGGATGCGGCTCGGCCTGCTCCTGCACAGGGTCGTGAACCCGATCGTGCTGGGGCTGATGTTCCTGGTCGCGATCGTACCCATCGGACTGCTGATGAGGCTCATCGGCAAGGACCTGCTTGGATTGAAGTTCTCAAAGGATGCACCGAGCTACTGGATAGTCCGCGAGCCGAAAGGACCGGATCCGCGCAGTCTCAATCGGCAGTTCTGATCCTTACGGAGGTGACTGATATGTCGTTCGTCCGGGAGCTGTGGGAGTTCATGCGCGAGCGCAAGAAGTTCTGGCTGCTGCCGATCGTGATCGTCATGTTCCTGGTGGGCGGCCTGATGATCGCGGTGAAGGGCTCCGCGGTGGCGCCCTTCATCTACACGCTGTTCTGAGAGGCGTCGTGCGCATACTCGGGATCTCCGCCCTGTATCACGACAGCGCCGCGGCCCTCGTCGACGACGGCGACATCGTGGCGGCGGCGCAGGAAGAGCGCTTCACGCGCAAGAAGCACGATTCGGGCTTCCCGGCCAATGCGGTGGACTACTGCCTGCGCGAGGCGGGGATACGGCTCGCGGAGGTCGATTACGTCGTCTTCTACGACAAGCCGTTCCTGAAATTCGAGCGCCTGCTCGAGACCTATCTGGCC
>CAZTPK010000243.1:0-4085 GCA_964614765.1 uncultured Gammaproteobacteria bacterium | reverse complement strand
GAGTTGCTCGACGCGAGCATTGGCGGCCTTGGCGCGCTCGCAGATGTGACGAATCTCGATGAACAAGAGCAGTTCCTGGTCACTGAGTGCCGCAGTATCGATCATGGAATTCACCCGTACGGGGGGTTAAGCGGGGGGCATTCTGAACCCGTTCCTGCCCCGGGGAAAGGGTTGTCGCATTTCGAAACACGGTGCTGCAGTAGTATCCCAAGAGGGGTAGAGACAGGGACCCGATGCCCGAGGCGAGGGGGAGCGGAGCAAGACCGGCACCAGCGGCGGCCACCGCGCGGATGCGGCTACGAGAGCTGGACTGCGGCCCCGCTCCTAGTGCGCCTGATCGGCGGGTGAGCCGACGAACGCGTATCGCGACGCGCTGCCGTCCATCTTCAAGAGAAGCACCTCGTAGGGCATGAACGTGTCGTCGACCTCCATGCCGGGGCTGCCGGCCGGCATGCCAGGCACGGAGAGGCCGATGGCGCCTTCGGGCTTCTCGGCCAGGAACTGCCGGATGAATTTCGCCGGCACGTGTCCTTCGAACACGTAGCCGTCCTTCGTCACGGCGGTGTGGCAGGAGCGGTAGGCGGGCAGTACACCCAGCTTGTCCTTCGTGGTGTCGAGATCGTCGGGATGCGAGACCGCCGTGCGGAAGCCCTGCGCGTGCACATGGTCGATCCACTTCTCGCAGCACTGGCAGGTCGGGCTCTTGTAGACGTCCATGACCGGATCTCTGCCGGCTGCTGTTGAGGCTACGCCCTGCGCCTGCGGCGGTGCCGGCTGCCGCTCGCCGGGCTGCGTCTCGGTGGCGGCGGGTGCCTGGAAGTCGGCCTGTGCTCCCGGCTGTGCATTTGCTGCCGACGCCGGCGCAGCGGGCTCCTTGCCACAAGCGGATACGCCAGCGAGCAGCAGCGCGGGGAGGAGCATGCGGGTGCGAAAGAACGTGGATGTCATGACCTTCTCCGATGGCGGTGGCGGCGACCGCCTTGGCGCAACCTTAGCAAATATCCGCGCGGCAGGTACCGCGCAAGGATTCAGAGGAGGATGCCCGCCGGGAGTTCCGTGCCTCGCGCCTGACGACGGCCTTCAGCGCCCTGGTCGCAGCGGCCTTCGGCGGGAACATCCTGCCGCAGGGTCTATACTCTTCGTTTATCCGCGTGGTACGTGCGCCGCCCGCGTCCACCCTGAAGCCGCATGCCGGCTGGAGGGAACATCGCCATGGCCGATGAGGAAGTCCTGCCGCCGCCGCTGGAGATCCCCTGGAAGCTCGCCTCGACCACGCAGCCGCTCGCCGCCGGCGAGCCCGAAGAGACCGCGATCTCGCTCTTCGCGTTCGAGCCGGATGACGAGGAGATCACCGGCCGCTTCCCCGACCAGCGCCTGGTGTACCTGAAGTTCACCACCTCGATCTCCCCGGCCGCGTTTCCCGCGAACATCCCCCCGGTGGCCGGCGCCGCGCTGGGCGAGGGCGTGCCGTGCTTCTTCGTACAGCTGGACCTGAAGGTCCGCAATCCATCCGGAGCAGTCGGCACTATCCGCCCCTACTTCCACGCCGCCGCGCCGCTGCATCGGCGGATGGTCCAGACCGGCGTGGTCGGTAGCGAGATCTACGAGGGCGAGGCCGACGGACAGTTCATGGGCAAGAGCGGCAGCCAGATGTACGAGACCTCGAGCAGCCGCTCGCGCACCACCTCCCTCGGCGCCAGCGCCGGGATCGGCATCGGCCCGGTGTCGATCGGCGGCTCCGCGCGGCGCACGTCTACCGACGTGAGCGCCGAGCGCGCGGTCTCCCAGGTCGTGGACACCACCTCGCGCGCGGCCTCGCAGGAGCGGCGCGAGCTCGTCAGCCACCACACCCGCATCGAGAACGTGCTGACGCTGCTCAACGCGAAGTACGTCGGCACGCCGCACCTGCGCTACTCGCTCTCTCCGCAGCCGCTGCAGCTGCTCTCGCTCGACCCGGCGGATCCGAATCTCTGGTACAGCCAGCTCCTGGCGCGGCGCTCCTCCGGCATCGAGGGCGTCCAGGAGTTCACGGCCGTGGTGCTCGTGCCGCGCGAGGAGAACTTCTGCGTGAACGCGCGGCTGCGGCGCGTGTGCGTGCACGACAACCCGCCGGGGCCGTTCACGCTGGACGACCGGTTCAACTTCAACACCGACCTCGTGCGCGCCCTCGTGTACCTGGATCGCGTCTATCCGCCGGGCACGCCGCTGGAGGAGTTCGACGTGGACCTGATCGGCGCGTTGCCCAACCCCGATGAGTTCACCCGCCCGGTGCTCGAGCAATGGGTGGTCTCCGCCGCCGGACCCATGCTGGTCGACGTCGTCTCGCCCACACCATTGCCGCCCACGGGCTCGGTGAAGCGGGCGACCGTGAGCTACAAGCATCTGCTGGAGATCTGGCTGGAGACGCTGCGCGATGAATACGACCGGGAGGTGCAGCGCTCGCCGCTGGAGCGCGGCGTGCTGCTGGGCGAGGACCGCACGCTCGACACCTGTTTCACCTTCGCGGCAGGCAGCGGACCCGTGGCGAGCGGCAGCACCGCCTCGGTCACCCCGCTCCACCCGATCGACATCGATCCGGGCGAGTTCGACATCGGCGGCATCACGAGCACGGCAAGCTCCGCGCGCGCGGCTGCGCGCGAGCGCGCCTATGAGAGCGTGACGAGGTGGAACCTGCTCGAAAACCGCCTCGCCACGCTGCTCGCCAACCGCCGAACACTGGGGAAGCGACCGCTCCGCCTGGACGACCCGCGCATCCTCGACATGCTGATCGAGGCATGGGCGAAGCTGCGCGCGGGCGATCCGCGCAACCTGGATTTCGGCGCCGCGACCAAGGCGCTGCACCTGGGCGAAGCGCACCGCCGCGCGCTGAAGGCCGCCGGCACGAGCGATCTGCGCGGCATCGCGCGTGCCATCAAACACGCCCCGGACATCGATGGCTACAACGAGCGGCTGCGGCAGCGCCGTGCCCTGCACAAGGGCGAGCGCGCCAGGGCGGCCGCCGCCGCCGAACCGGTGAAACTCGCACTCTCGGTCCGCGAGGCCGCGGAGATGCGCCAGGCGATCGGTGCCGGGCTCGCCGGCGAGATGGCGAAAGAATCCTCCCGGAAGTAGCCATGCCCCGGAAGCGCGCCGTCAGCCGGCTGCGACTCGGACCGGTCATCGGCCACACCGACGAGGCGAGCGCGCGCGTGTGGATCCGGGTGTTCGACGATCCGATCGACTACCAGCTGCGGGTGCAGGGCGCGGGCCTGTTCGACTTCGCGAGCACCGAGGGCCGGCTCGAGTTCCGCACCGCCATCGCCACGGCCACCGGCCTGCGCCCGGACCGCCGCTACCGCTACAGCGTCCTGCGCCGGGGCCGCGTCGTCGCCCGTTCGCGCGGCAGCTTCCGCACGATGCCGGCGCCGGGTTCCATGGCCAACCTTCTCTTCAGCGTCATCTCCTGCAGCACCACGCACTTCGACGGCCTGTGGGAGCAGTTCAGCCGCTTCATCGAGACTGCCAAGCCGCACTTCGTGCTGATGGTGGGCGACCAGGCCTACATCGACGAGGACGAGCCCAACGTCTTCGCGGACCACTTCCTGTCCGCGCCGGCCGCGCGGCGGGAGGCGCTCGCCGAGGCCTACCAGGCCAACTGGTCGCGCGAGCCGGTGCGCAAGGTGATGGCGAGCGTGCCCGTCTACATGATGTGGGACGACCACGAGATCCGCGACGGCTGGGGCTCGCTCGCCTCCGACAGCCCGACCATGCTGGCGAAGCATCCGCGCGGCGCGGAGATCTTCGGCAAGTGCAACGCCTACTTCGAAGACTGCCGCGACGCGTACTGGCACTTCCAGGCCTGCCACAATCCGCTGGTATATGGAGAAATTCGGCTACCGACAGGTAGGAACGAACCCAAAGAAGCACACCTTCAGCCTTCCCGATGTAGATCACTGGACGGTACTGGAGCTGGATCTCGAGGATGCCTGACAATGCTCGCCGAGGAGTTCGCCGAAGGTGAAGCAAATACCTGCGTCATGTTCGGAGACAACGACCCGACAATCATCTGATTCCGCAATCGATCGGCGACCTGGTTCGGAGCGACG
>CAZTPK010000242.1:0-4086 GCA_964614765.1 uncultured Gammaproteobacteria bacterium | reverse complement strand
ATCTCCTGCGCCTGGGCCTCCGAGAGCCTGTATCCCTGCGCCGTCAGGCCGAGGTCCTCGGGCAGGCCCTCGGGGCGCGAGGACTTCGCGCCGGCCCGCTCCAGCATCTGCACCACGATGCCCGGCGGCCAGGTCGCGGCGAGCAGCCGGTCCCTGGCCTCGGCGGGATTGGCGGAGGTCTTTATGAGCTCGATCACCGGGTCGACGTTGACGAGCGCGACCGCGAGGCCCTCCAGCTTGTGGGCGCGCTCGCGCGCCTTGCGCAGGTCGAAGACCGTGCGCCGCGTCACCACCTCGCGCCGATGGCGCAGGAACGCATCGAGCAGCTGCCGCAGGTTGAGCGTGCGCGGCTGGCCGCCGACCAGCGCCACGCAATTGATCCCGTAGACCTCCTGCATCTGCGTGTGCTTGTACAGGTTGTTGAGAACGACCTCGGGCACCTCGCCGCGCTTCAGCTCGATGACCATGCGCATGCCTTCCTTGTCGGACTCGTCGCGCAGATCCTTGATGCCCTCGATGCGCTTGTCCTTGGCGAGCTCCGCGATCTTCTCCAGCAGCCGCGCCTTGTTGACCTGGTAGGGCAGCTCGGTGACGACGATCTTCTGCCGGTCCTCCTCGCCCTCGGTGTGGGTGCGCGCCCGCACGTACAGCCGCCCACGGCCGGTCCGGTAGGCCTCGCGGATGCCGGCCACGCCGCTGATGATTCCTGCGGTCGGGAAATCGGGGCCCGGGACGATCTGCATCAGCGCGTCGATGTCGATGTCCGGGTCGTCGACCATGGCGATGCACGCGTCGATCACCTCGCGCAGATTGTGCGGCGGTATGTTCGTGGCCATGCCGACGGCAATGCCCGTGGAGCCGTTGACGAGCAGGTTCGGGATGCGCGCCGGCAGTATCGCCGGCTCCTTCTCCTTGCCGTCGTAGTTGGGAACGAACTCGACGGTTTCCTTGTCGATGTCGGCCGTGAGCTCCGAGGCGATGCGATCCAGGCGGCACTCGGTGTAGCGCATCGCCGCCGGCGAATCGCCGTCGACCGAACCGAAATTGCCCTGGCCGTCGATGAGCGTGTAGCGCAGCGAGAAGTCCTGCGCCATGCGCACCAGCGTGTCGTAGATTGCCGTGTCGCCGTGCGGGTGGTACTTGCCCATCACCTCGCCGACCACGCGCGCGCACTTCACGTAGGGACGGTTCCAGACGTTGTTGGTCTCGTGCATGGCGTAGAGCACGCGCCTGTGCACCGGCTTCAGGCCGTCGCGCACGTCCGGCAGCGCGCGACCGACGATGACGCTCATGGCATAGTCCAGATAGGACTGCCGCATCTCGTCTTCGATGTTGACCGGGAACAGTTCCTTGGCGAAATCGACCATCAGCGAACTGGCTTACGGAGGCGAAAACATTCGACGGGCGGTGAATTCAACGTGGCAGCCTTCTGGCGCCCTTGCGGGCCGCTTCGGAGTCTGGCGAGTTTATCACGCCGAGACGATACCCGCACACCGTGAAGCGGGCGCCTCGGCATGACGCGGCCTCGACGCAACCGGTTCGCGGTGATGCGGATTGCCGCAAGGCGGCTGCGCGCGCGGTGGAGCGGCGTTATACTCTGCGCGGCTGGGCGGAGACTGTGCGACGCATGCGTGTTGGAGTGGTGGGTGCTGGGGCAATGGGCGGCCTCGTGGGCGGCAGGCTGGCGCTGGCCGGTCACGCACTCTCCATCGTCGACGTGGGCGCGCACCTCGAGGCGATCCGGCGGCGCGGGCTGCAGTTGTGGCTCGATGACGGGCAGCAGTGCCTGGTGCGCCCCGTCGCCGCGGTGGACGATTGCCGGGAGGCGGGGCAACAGGACCTCGTCATTCTGTCGGTCAAGGCGCAGGTACTGCCGGCGCTGGCAGAGGCCATTGCCACGATGATCGGGCCGGAGACGATCGTCCTGCCGCTGCAGAACGGCATCCCGTGGTGGTACTTCCACCGTCACGGCGGCCCGCACGAAGGTCGTCGCATCGCCGCCATCGACCCGGACGGGACGCTGGAGACGCACCTCCCCAGCCACGCCATCATCGGCTGCGTGGCCTATCCCGCGGGCGAGATTGTGATGCCCGGCGTCGTGCGCCACGTCGAAGGCCGTCGGCTGACGATCGGCGAGCTCGACGGCGCCGATACGCCGCGCATCAGGGCGCTGGCCGCGCACCTCAACGACGCGGGCTTCAAGACCTACGCCATCCCCGACATACGTTCCGAGATCTGGCTCAAGCTGCTCGGCAACGTGTCGCTCAACCACATCTGCGCGCTGACCCGCGCGACGATGGCCGAGGCCTGTCAGCACGGCCCCACACGCAGACTGGCGCACGCGATGATGAGGGAGGCGGAGGCGATCGCTCGCCGGCTCGGCGTGACGCTGCGCCTGCCGATAGAGAAGCGCATAGAAGGCGCCGAAAGGGTCGGCCACCACCGTCCCTCGACGCTGCAGGACGTCGAGGCCGGCCGCGCCATGGAACTGTCGCCGATGATTACGGCCGTCCTCGAGCTGCGCGAGCTGGTGGGGGTGCGCACGCCGTTCACCGAGACGGTGTACGCCCTGGTGAGCCTGCTCGATCGCACCGTCCAGATGAACCAGACGGTCGAACGCCTGCACGGCGCCGCTGCGACGGGGAGCATGGTAGACAGGGGCCCGCATTCGGCCGCGGGAAGCGCCGTCTAATGAGCAACCGTCGCGGTGCCGCGGTTCTCGCCGCGGCGTCGGGTGCCAAGGTCCGCATTCGGCTCCGAATCCGCCGGGGACTGCTCACCGCCGTTGTGCGCGGCCTCAGACCGCCGCGGGGCGGCGCGCGCTCCGGTCCCGGTGCGCAACGTCGCCGGCCGCCACGGCCACCTCCATCCAGTCTTTCCACTGATCCGGATACCGCAGCGCCACCGGCTCGAGGCGTCGCGCGTACTCGGCCGCGGCGGCGAGGATCGCCTCGCGGCGCGACAGCCGCTGGTCCACGGCGATCGGCGCATCGATCTGCACGAGGAACCGCCCATCCTCGGTCTGCAGAGTGTGCAGCGGCAGCAGCGCGGCGCCGGTCTGATGCGCGAGCAGCGGCGCACCGACGGCGCAGGGCAGCTCCCCGTCCAGGAAAGGCACCCGAACCGGATTGCTGCCCGTGGTCCGGGCCGTCACCGAGACGACGCCGCCCTCGCCCAGGCGCTGCCGCAAACGCTCCAGTGCGGCACTCGCGCCTTCCGGCGCGAGATAGACGCGCTCACGCAGGCACCGGTCCTCGATGCCGGTGCGGATCCAGTTGAGCCAGCGCATGCCGAAGCGCGTTCCCGAGAAGCCGTGCCGCGGATGGCTGAGGTGGCTCACGGGCACGCCCAGCTGGGCGGTGGCGCATTTCGATATCAGGTTGTAGAAGTGGAAGTAGCTGACCCAAAGAACGACACCCCGTCCCGCGGCGATCGCCCGCTGCAGGTGCTCGGCGCCTTCCACGTGCACGCCAGGCATCGGCGCTCCCGGCCGATGGCAACGCAGGGCGAGCAGCGTGTCCTCGAAGTTCCGCGACAGCGATCGAGGCAGAACCGCGGCCGCCTCGCAAGCCAACTGGCGGGAACCGACGATCGCCTCGACGTGCGCACGGTGCCCTCGCGCATACGCGGCCGCGAACAGCGGCAACGCGCAGCCAACGCCGAGACGTCCGACCCTGGCCCAATACCTCGCGGGCAGCAGCCAGGCCACGGGCAGCAGCACCGCCAAGCCGAACACCAACAGCAGGTCGTACGCCGAGATCGGCGCCGGCGCGGCGGCATCACGGCCCACTGGCGCCCCGGCGTCGTTGTTTCGCGAATGGTTCATGAACCCCTCTATGGCACTTCTCTCGATACGTGAATTCCTGCCGGCCGCGACGTCCCCGCGGCCGCCCATCGGCGCGGACGAGGTCACCGCCACCAGCGCAGCGCCCCGCGCCACTGAAGCCACAGCAATGCCGGCAGGCCGACGAGCAGTTCGCGGGCGCGCTTGGCCAGCGCGAGCGAAACGCCGATGTCCGCGTCGATACCTAGGCTCATGGTCAGCAGCAAGATGCAGCCCTCCTGCACCCCCATCCCGCCCGGCAC
>CAZTPK010000241.1:0-4089 GCA_964614765.1 uncultured Gammaproteobacteria bacterium | reverse complement strand
GGACGGGACGTGGCGCCGCGCCGGCCGCACGGCCCGTTCTGCGAGAGGCCGCGGCCGTCATCTCGGCGGTGACGCGGTCTGCGGCGCCGGCGTGAAGGCGTCTGAGAAGCAGAACTGCTCCGCCAGGCCGTGCGTGAGAAAGTCCGGCACGGCGGCCTCCACCATCCGCGTGGAGCCGCAGGCATAGACCTCGAAGCCGCCCAGGTCCGGGTGGTCCGCCAGCAGCGCCTCGTGCACCAGTCCGTGGCGGCCGCGCCACTCGGCATCATCGTCGGCGTCCGACAGCACCGGCACGAAGCGGAAGTTCGGATACTCGCGCTGCCAGCGTTCGGCCAGGTCGGCCATGTACAGATCCTGGCGCCGACGCACGCCCCAGTACAGCCACATCGGACGGCGGATCCCGCGTCGGAATGCATCCTCGAGAATGCTCTTGATCGGCGCGAAACCGGTGGCGCCGGCGATGAACAGGATCGGACGGTCGCTCTCGCGCAGCGTGAATCGGCCGATGGGGCCCTCGAACTCGATCTCGTCGCCCGGACGCATGCACTCGAAGACATGCGTGGTGAAACGTCCGCCGGGCACGCGCCGCACGTGCAGCTCGATGCGGACGTTGTCCTGCGGCGGGTTGGCGAAGGAGAACGCCCGCCTGGCGCCGTCCTCGAGCACGATGTTGATGTACTGGCCGGCGGTGAAATCCAGGCGCCGGCCCTCCGGCAGCACCACCCACAGCCGCATCACGTCCGGGGCGAGCCGCTCCATGCTCTCCACGACGCCGCGCAGGCGCTGCGGCGTCTCCGCCGCGGCCAGCGACTCGATGTCGACCTCGAGCTCGACGTCCTCGAGAGCGGTGGCGCAGCACATCAACGCCTGGCCGCGCGCCCGCATCGCCTCGGTGAGGGCAGCCGGCTGGTAGCTGCCGTGATCGATGCGACCGTTGAGCACCGTGCACACGCAGGCGCCGCAGCCGCCGCAGCGGCAGTCGTAGGGCAGGGTGAGGCCGGCGCGCAGACCGGCCTCGAGCAGCGTCTCGCCGGGCCGCGCCGTCACCGCCACGGCGTCCGGGTGCATCGTCAGCCGATGGGACGCATCCTCGCCGCGGCGCGGGGGCGGAAGCCACGGCGCGGCCGCCAGCAGCGCCGTGGCGCCGAGCACCAGCGCCCACACGCCAGCCACCGGCCAGATGTAAACCAGCGGGTACAGCCCGAGCAGGAACCAGTCGAAGACCAGCACCGTGGGCGCCTGTGCAAGGTGCGCCGGACCGCCCTGGCTGACCACCGGCTGCACCAGCGCGAGCAGCAGCAGCACCACTGCAACGCTGATCGCGATGCGCCGCGGCGGCTGGGTGCTCGCCTTGGGCACGCGCTGCACGTGCACCCACATCAGCAGCAGCGTCAGCAGGGGCACGCCGATGTGGATGAACACCAGCAGCGAAAACAGCCGGTCGCTGACGCTGTGGTCGTACATGAAATTGCGCACCAGCTTGCCGCCGATGCCGGGCAGCCAGTCCAGCCACTCGAAGCTCGCCTGCGTGACGAACTGCGCCAGCCGGTCCCAGGGAAGCATGAAGCCGTTGGCCCCGGCCGCGAACACCAGCCACACCAGTACGACGCCGGTCATCCACGAGAACCAGCGGAAGCCGCGCATGCGGTCGAAGGCCCAGTAGCGCAGCAGGTGGATCAGCATCGTGACGACCATCGCGTCGGATGCGTAGCGGTGCACGCTGCGGACAATGCCGCCAGCATAGCGCTGGCCGTGGGTCAGCGCCTCGACCGAGCGATAGGCGCCTTCGACGCTGGTGTCGAAAAAGGCGTACAGGTACAGCCCGGTGCCGGCGACGATCCAGAACAGGAGGAAGGTCAGCGCACCCAGGTGATACAGCGGATTGAGCTTGTCGCCGAAGGCGCGGTTGAATACCGACTCGGCATGCATGAAACCGGCGCGCAGCAGGCGCTGCGGCCCGAGCCTCATCACGCTCTCCCCGCGTGCAGCGCGCGCCACACCACCACGAGGAACAGCAGCCCGCCGACGATCGCCACCGCGCCGCCCAGTCCCATCAGCCCCATGCCGAAGACCTCCCCGGGACTGCGCAGCGCCTGCTCGGCGCCGGCGACCTTGCGCTGCACGCCGTAGCCGCCCGACCACACCAGACCGACGATGTGCATGAGCTGCCCCAGGCCGTACACATAGGGCTGGCTTACCGCGAGGCGCCCGTGCGGACGGCTCCAGCCCAGCCGCGGGAGCAGGTCATAGACCAGACCCATCAGCGCCAGCGTGACGCCGACGATGCAGCCGTGGTAGTGCGCGGGGATCTTCACGTTGCTGCCGGCGATGGTCATGCCGATCACCCCGCCGGCGGCGAACAGCAGCATCGAGGACAGCAGCGCCGCGCGCAACGGCCGGGCCGCCTCGGCGACTCGGCGCCGCGCGGCGAGCGCGATCGCCACCGCCAGCACCACCGGGAAGATCGCCAGCCCGCCGCCGATGCGCATACCCCAGGTGTGCAGCGCGCGGTGCTCGACCGTCACCACGTCGTGCGCGAGGTACGCGACGGGCGTGACGAAAACCGCCGCCAGCGCGATCGCGAACAACAACACGGTCACGCGCGGGCTCAGCGGCACGCGTCCGCCGCAGGCCTGCGCCAGCGACAGCCAGGCCACCAGCATCAGCAGCGTCCAGGTGAACTGCAGCGCGTGGCCGCCGCCCCAGAACAGGACCTCCCAGTAGGCCTTGCCGTCCAGGCCGGTAGGGACCAGCCACAGCGACCAGGCGAAGGCGGCCAGCGCGACCGCCGCGGACACCGCCGCCGCATACAGCCCGAAGCGCAGCGCCGCCGCTCCGTCGAGCGCCCCGCCCAGGCGCGGGGTGGCAATCAGCGAGCGGGCCACGAGCAGGAGCGACGCCAGGCCGAAGACCGCGAGCCCGCCGAGGAACAGGCGCGACTCCAGCACGGGGATGTAGTTGGCCATCACCGGGGCGCCCGGATCGAGGAAGGGGGCGAGCGCCATCATCGCGGTGCCGGCGCCGGCGCCGCCCAGCGCGATCCAGCCCCAGGCCTCGTGACGGGATCGGGAGTTCAGGCTCCAGAGCATGCCGGCAATGGCGAGAAACCACACCAGCACCGAGAGGTCCACGTGCACCACCAGGGCGGTGCGGAAGAAATCCACGCCCGGCAGCCAGACATTGACCCCGGGCGTGCGCGCCAGCACCAGCAGCACCGAAAACAGGCCCGAGCCCAGCAGCGCCAGCATGCCCAGCCACAGCCAGCCGCGCGCGAGCGCCTGCCGGCCAGCCTCGAAGCGCAGCTCGTACTCGGCCGGCTTCGACGGCAGCAGGCTGCGGCCGGGCGCGAGGATCGGGGATGCGGTGACGTTCATTGCAGTGTGATGCCGCCTTTCTCGGCGTCGAAATCGATGACGAGAACCTGCGCCGGCGAGAGCTGCACACGGCGCTCGAGCGCGTAGGCGAAGCCCTGGCTGCGCACGTCGTCGCGCAGGCGCACGGAGATCAAGCGCTCGCCGGCGCGGACCGGGAGCCGCCGGTAGATGGCCGAGGCGCCGTCGCGCGCCAGACCGGAGGGCTCGGCCTCGGCGCGCACCGCCGGCGTCCCGTCGATGTCCAGCTCCACCGTCACCGGCGAGCGCTCGCGCGGACACTGCACCGGCGCGCGCATGTTCGGCGGCAGCTTCGCGAGCTCCTCGGGCGTGAGCGGCCGGCAGTCGCCGACGGGCTTGCCGGCGTGCACCAGGCTCAACTTGATGAGGGCGAGATCGGCGGCCAGATGCCGGTATGGAGGCCAGTGCGAGAAGACGCCGACCGCCAGGGCGAACAGGCCGTACAGCACCGCCTGCCCGATCCACGCTCGCGGACCCCGGGGTCCCGCGGGCTTGAAAGATTCAGCCATGATGCATCTTCGCCGCTGGGCCGGAATCCGCATTGATCTTGGATAAGCGCTGCCGCATCGAGGCGACGGCGGCCTGGACCAGGACCTCCTCCCCGGCGTCGGCCTGCACCAACTCCACACGGGCGCGCGGCACGCTCGCGCGCAGGTGCGGCGCGCGCGTGCCCGCCAGGCGCTCGGCCGTCCAGCGC
>CAZTPK010000240.1:0-4113 GCA_964614765.1 uncultured Gammaproteobacteria bacterium | reverse complement strand
GGGCCGCCCCATACCCTTGCCGGTAATTTTCCATAATTTCGCGGTGTGAGCCAGAGCCGGGACCGGGCGGGCGAGGGACTTTCGGGCGCTGCAGTGCGCAAATCGCGCGGATGAGCCGCGCCGGCTGGCTTCGTGTGACCGGGCGGGGCCGCCGGGACGGGCGTCTCCGTCCCGGTACCTGACGATGGCGGGGCCCCCCGGAGCGCCGTCCGGTCAGGCCGTGGCGCGGCTGAGCCGGACGGCGCAGAACTTGAATTCCGGGATCTTCCCGTACGGATCCAGGGCCTCGTTGGTGAGGAGATTGGCAGCCGCCTCGCTGAAGGCGAAGGCCATGAAGACGCATCCGACCTGGACCTCGCGGCTGACCCGCACCTGCGCGGTGACCTGGCCGCGGCGCGACTCCACGGTGGCGAGTGCACCCGGACCGAGGCCGATGCGCGCCGCGTCGTCGGGATGCACAACGACCGTCGGCCCCGGCTCGATCGCATCCAAGACGGAGGCCATGCGGGTCATGCTGCCCGTGTGCCAGTGCTCGAGCAGGCGCCCGGTGATGAACACGTACGGGTACTCCTGGTCCGGCAACTCCGCGGCCGGGGAGTAGTCAGCGGGAACGAACCGCGCCCGCCCGGACTTGGTCGGGAACCGGTCCGTGAAGATCACCGGTTCCCCGGGGTCCCCTTCCTTCTCGCAGGGGTAGGTGACCGAATCCTCCGATTCGAGGCGCTCCCAGGTGATGCCCGCCATGCTTGGCGCAGCCTTCCGGATCTCGTTCCAAACGTCCTTGGGACCGCCGTAATTCCACTCCAGGCCGATCCGGCGGGCCATCTCCTGGATTATCCATAGATCCTGCTTGGCCTCGCCAGGGGGCGTTATAGCCTGTCTGCCGAGCTGTACCCGCCGGTCGGTGTTGGTGAAGGTGCCTGTCTTCTCCGGGAAGGCCGAGGCGGGCAGGACGACGTCGGCGTAGCTCGCCGTCTCGGTGAAGAAGATGTCCTGCACCACCAGGTGCTTGAGCTCCGAAAGCGCCTGGCGGGCGTGGTTGAGGTTCGGGTCCGACATGGCCGGGTTCTCGCCCATGATGTACATGCCGTGCACCTTGCCGTCGTGTACGGCGTGCATGATCTCCACAACGGTCAACCCGGGTTTGGGGTCGAGCTTCGTGCCCCAGAGCTTCTCGAAGTAGGCGTGGGCCTCCGGATTGTCGACCCGCTGGTAGTCCGGGAAGACCATCGGAATTAGCCCGACGTCGGAGGCGCCCTGGACGTTGTTCTGGCCCCGCAGGGGGTGCAGACCAGTGCCGGGGCGTCCGATCTGACCGGTCATCAGCGCGAGCGCGATGAGGCAGCGGGAGTTGTCCGTGCCATGGATGTGCTGGGAGATGCCCATCCCCCAGAAGATGATCGAACCCTTGGACTTGGCGTAAAGACGGGCCACCTCGCGGATCTTCTCCGGGTCGATCCCGCAGATCGCGGACATCTTCTCGGGGGTGTACTGCAGCACCTTCTTGCGCAGCGCCTCGAACCCCTCGGTGTGCTCCGCGATGTAGGCGTCGTTCTGCAGCCCCTCGCTGACGATGACGTTCATCAGGGCGTTGAGCAGCGCGACATCGGAGCCCGGGCGGATCTGCAGGTAATGCGTCGCATAGCGCGCCAGTTCCGTGAGCTGCGGGCCGATGACAATGAGTTTCTTGCCCTCTTTCGCCGCGTTTTTCATGAACGTGGCGGCGACCGGATGGTTCACCGTCGGCCGCGCGCCGATGACGACGATTACCTCCGAGTCCGCCGTACCGTCGGCGACCTGGTTGGAGACCGCGCCGGAGCCGATGCCTTCGAGCAGCGCCGCGACCGAGGATGCATGGCACAGGCGCGTGCAGTGATCGACGTTGTTGGTGCCGAAGCCGGTGCGCACCAGCTTCTGGAACAGGTAGGCCTCCTCGTTGCTGCCCTTGGCGCTGCCGAAGCCGGCGAGCGCGTTGGGCCCTTGCTCGTCGCGGATCCGGCGCAGTCCGGCGGCGGCGAGGTCGAGCGCCTCCTCCCAGCTCGCCTCGCGGAAGAACTTGCTCACCTGCTCCGGCGGGATGAGCGCGGGCGACTTCGGCGCGTCGGCGCGGCGGATGAGCGGCTTGGTGAGCCGCAGCGGGTTGTGCACGTAGTCGAAACCGTAACGTCCCTTCACGCACAGGCGGCTCAGGTTCGCCGGCCCATCGCGGCCGTCGACGTACATGATCCGTTCGTTGCTCACGTTGAAGGTGAGCAGGCAGCCCACGCCGCAGTACGGGCAGGCGGAGTTCACCTGCCGGTCGATCTTGGCCTGGCCGACGTTCTTGGCCGGCATCAGCGCGCCCGTGGGGCAGGCCTGCACGCACTCGCCGCAGGTCACGCACGTGCTCTCGCCCATCGGGTCGTCGAGATCGAAGACGATCTTGGAATGTTGCCCGCGGAAGGCGTAGCCGATGACGTCGTTGACCTGCACCTCGCGGCAGGCGCGCACGCAGCGCGTGCACTGGATGCAGGCGTCCAGGTTCACCGCGATGGCCGGATTGCTGAGGTCGGCCGCGGGCTGGTGGCGGGCCTCGAAGCGCGGCTTGCCGACGCCGAGGTGCGCGGCCCACCGGTCCAGCTCCGAGCGCGGCGAGTATGGCGACTTGCCCTGCCCCGGGATGTCCGAGAGCAGCAGTTCGACCACCAACTTCTGCGACTTGACGGCGCGCTCGCTCCTGGCGGCAACCTCCATGTTGGCGGTCGGGGCACGGCAGCACGACGGCGCCAGCACGCGCTCGCCCTTGATCTCGACCACGCAGGCCCGGCAGTTGCCGTCGGGTCGATAGCCGTCCTTGTAGCACAAATGCGGGATGTCGATGCCAACGCGCTTGGCGGCCTGGAGGATGGTCTCGCCCGGCAGTGCCTGGATGCTGCGCCCATCGAGCGTGAAGGTGGTGGTCTCGGGCAACGGGATATCGGCGGGATTGGCGGCCATGGCTTTCAGCTCGAC
Source organism: uncultured Gammaproteobacteria bacterium (assembly GCA_964614765.1). Taxonomy (GTDB): domain Bacteria; phylum Pseudomonadota; class Gammaproteobacteria; order JAJPIJ01; family JAJPIJ01; genus JAJVHZ01. The sequence goes on along the minus strand of CAZTPK010000240.1, from coordinate 1,122 downwards.
TGGTTCACTTCTTGAATTCTTGCGGGAAGTACTTCATCGCACAACGTAGCGGGTTGGGCGCCGCCTGTCCGAGGCCGCAGATCGAGGCATCGGCCATGGCGCCGGCGAGCTCCTCGAGCAGCTCGGCGTCCCATTCCTTCCTTTCCATGAGTTTCACGGCCTTGGCCGTGCCCACGCGGCAGGGCGTGCACTGTCCGCAGGACTCCTCCTCGAAAAACCGCATCGCGTTCAGGGCCGCGCCGCGGGCGCTGTCCTTGTCGGAGAGCACGATGATGGCCGCCGAGCCGATGAAGCAGCCGTACTGATTGAGGGTGTCGAAGTCCAGGGGGATGTTGCCCATCGATGCGGGCAGGATGCCACCCGAGGCGCCGCCCGGGAAGTAACCATAGAAGGTGTGTCCGGGCAGCATGCCGCCGCAGTACTCGTCGATGAGCTCCTGCATGGTGATGCCGGCCGGGGCGAGGTGCACCCCGGGCTTTTGCACTCGTCCGCTCACCGAGAACGAACGCAGCCCCTTGCGGCCGTTGCGTCCGTGGGAGGCAAACCAGGCCGCTCCCTTCTCCAGGATGTCGCGAACCCAGTACAGCGTTTCCATGTTGTGCTCGAGCGTCGGGCGGTTGAACAGACCAACCTGCGCGACATAGGGCGGACGCAGGCGCGGCATGCCGCGCTTGCCCTCGATCGACTCGATCATGGCCGACTCCTCGCCGCAGATGTAGGCGCCGGCCCCGCGCCGCAGCTGGATGTTCCTGGGCAGCGGGCAGGGCGGGTTGCGCAGCAGCGCATCCAGTTCCGCGGTGAGCGCCGCCCGCACGCCTGCGTACTCGTCGCGGAGATAGATGTAGACGTCGTCGCATTCGATCGCCCAGGCGGCGATCAGCATTCCCTCCAGGAACCGATGCGGGTCGCGCTCCAGGTAATAGCGGTCCTTGAACGTGCCCGGCTCGCCCTCGTCGATGTTGACGGCGATCATGCGCGGCCTGGGCTGATCACGAAGGATGCGCCACTTCCGGCCGGCCGGGAATCCGGCGCCTCCGAGACCGCGAAGGTTGGAGTCCTCCAGCGTCTTGACGACGGATTCCGCGTTGAGCTCGCCGCCGATGCACCTCAGCAGCGTGGCGT
>CAZTPK010000239.1:0-4119 GCA_964614765.1 uncultured Gammaproteobacteria bacterium | reverse complement strand
CCTCTATACCCGGGAACCCTGGGCGTCCCGGGGCCGGCAGCGCTGCCCGCGCCCATGCGCGCCTGCAAACATGAGACGATAGGCTGCTGACAACGGGCCATCGCTGCCGTTATTCTCGAGGCTCCAAGCCACGCCCCACCGGCATCCGCATGACCACCGACGCTGCGTACACCCAGGAATTCGCCCGACTGCCCTTCGCCTTTGCGAAGCGCCACGGCGTGCTGGTGTCCGACGGCGATGGGGGGGTGCCGCAGGTCACCTGCAAGGCGGATACCTCCGCGCAGGCGCTGCTCGAGCTGCGGCGTCTGCTCGGCCGCCCCTTCAAGGTGGTGGAGGTCGACGCCGGCAAGTTCGACCAGATGCTCCAGCAGAGCTTCGAGGAGCAGTCGACCCAGACCCAGCAGATGGTCGCCAACATCGGCGAGGAGCTCGACCTCTCGACTGCCGCCCAGCAGCTCTCCGAACCGACCGACCTGCTCGAGAACGCCGACGAGGCGCCGATCATCCGCCTCATCAACGCCATGCTCTCGGAGGCCATTCGCGAGAATGCCTCGGACATCCACATCGAGCCATTCGAGGGGCGGCTCGCCGTGCGCTTCCGCGTCGACGGCGTGATGCGCAAGGTGCTGGAGCCGCCGCGGCTCATCGCCCCGCTCATCGTCTCGCGCATCAAGATCATGGCCAAGCTCGACATCGCCGAGCGGCGGCTGCCGCAGGACGGGCGCATCTCCGTGCGCATCGCCAACCGCCCCGTGGACGTGCGCGTCTCCACCCTGCCCTGCGGCCACGGCGAGCGCGTGGTCATGCGCCTGCTCGACAAGCAGGAAGGCCGGCTGCGGCTGGAGGAGATCGGCATGGACGAGCAGACCTGTGCGATGATCGACGAACTCATCCGCCGTCCGCACGGCATCCTGCTTGTGACCGGTCCCACCGGGTCCGGAAAGACCACGACCCTCTATGCCGCGCTCTCGCGCCTGAACGACGCCAGCCGCAACGTGATGACGGTGGAGGACCCCATCGAGTACTACCTCGACGGCATCGCGCAGTCGCAGGTGAACACCAAGGTCGATCTCACCTTCGCGCGCGGCCTGCGCGCCATCCTGCGCCAGGACCCGGACGTGGTGATGGTCGGCGAGATCCGCGATCTGGAGACCGCCGAGATCGCGGTGCAGGCGAGCCTCACCGGCCACCTCGTGCTCTCGACCCTGCACACCAACTCCGCGATCGGCGCCGTCACCCGCCTGCGCGACATGGGCATCGAGCCCTTCCTGCTCGCCTCCAGCCTCATCGGCGTGCTCGCGCAGCGGCTGGTGCGGGTGCTGTGCGCACAGTGCCGCGAACCCTGGCGAGGCCCGGTGAGCGAGCTCAATGCGCTCACGATACCGCATCTGGCCGCACCGAAGCTGTTCCAGGCGAAGGGCTGCTCACTGTGCAACCAGACAGGCTACCGCGGCCGCACCAGCATCTACGAGCTGGTGGTCGTCGACGACGAGTTCCGCCGCATGATCCACGACGGCGAGACCGAACACGCGCTGGAGGGGCGCGCCCGCATCCGCACCCGCAGCCTGCGCGACTGCGGCCGCGACAAGGTGCTGGCCGGCATCACCTCTCCGGAGGAGGTGCTGCGCGTGATCCGCGACAGCTGACGTGACCGCCGCTGAGGAAATTCCGAGCCATGCGCTCACGCCGTAACGCTCGCGCGCCTTCTTTCCGCCGCCGATCGCCCGCCGCCTCCGATGCCCGCCTATGAATTCGTAGCGCTGGACACCGCCGGCCGCCGCCGACGCGGCGTGCTGGAGGGCGACAGCGACCGGCTGGTGCGACAGCAGATCCGCCAGCAGGGCCTCACCCTGCTCACGATCGCCGAGCTCTCCCAGCGGAAGACGACCGGCAAGAAGGCCGGATTCAAGCTGTTCTCGCCGCGGCTGCGAGGCGATCACCTGGCCATGCTGACCCGGCTGCTCTCGGCGCTGATCCGATCCGGGCTGCCCCTGGACGACGCGCTCTACGCCGCCTCTGAGCAGACCGAGCACACGCCCACGCGCCGCGTGATGATGGAGGTGCGCGCGCGGGTCCTCGAGGGACAGAGTCTGGCGCATGCCATGCAGACCATGCCCGGAGTGTTCCCCGAGCTTTACACCGCGACCGTGAGCGCGGGCGAGCAGTCGCCGCGGCTCGGCATGATCCTCGAGCGCCTGGCCGATTACATCGAGGATCAGCAGCAGATGCGGCAGAGGCTGCAGCTCGCCATGCTCTATCCGGCGATATTGACTGTCGTCGCGGTGCTCGTCATCGCCGGCCTGCTCAGCTACGTTGTGCCCGAGGTCGTGAAGATCTTCGAGAACATGGACCAGAAGCTGCCCTTGCTGACGGTGGGCCTCATCGCGGTCGCCGACTTCGTCAAGAACTGGGGGCTGTACGTGCTGGTCTTTCTGGTCAGCGCCTTCGTCATCTTCAGACAGATCCTCAAGCGCCCCGCCCCGCGCCGGCGCTGGCACCTGTTCCTGATGGGACTGCCGATCGTCGGACGGGTCCTGCGCGAGGCCGATGCCGGGCGTTTCGCGCGCACGCTGTCCGTGCTGCTGCAGAGCGGCGTGTCGATGCTGGAGGCGCTGCGCATCACCTCCAAGGCGCTGGTGATGGTGCCCATGCGCGAGGCGATCGCGACGGCGGCGACCAACGTGCACGAGGGCGTCTCGCTGCACCAGGCGATACGCCAGACCAAGCGCATCCCGCTGCTGACCGCGCATCTCATCGCCAACGGCGAGGCGAGCGGCAATCTGGAGGCGATGCTGGAGACCGCCGCACGCACGCACGAGCGCAACGTGCAGACCACGCTGCAGACGCTCCTGGCGCTGCTGGAACCGCTGTTGATACTGACGATGGGCGTCATCGTCTGCCTCATCGTCGTCGCCATCCTGCTGCCCATATTCGATCTGAACACGCTGGTCTGAGCGGCGCACCCCGCCGCGGGGAAGGCGCGCCTGCCTGTCACCGCGTCGTCATGGAGCCGCGCTATTTTCCTCCTCGAGTTCCGGCAGTGCTGGAGTGCCGGGCCGGAGCCGCACCCGGCGGCCGGACGAGAGTCCGGAGAGACACAGTGAGGAACCAGTTGAACTTGGGGAGGACTCCGCCATGAAACGCTTCACCGAGAGGGCGCTGCGCATGGCGCTGTACGGCACGGCCCTCGCCGTCGCGGCGGCACCTGCGCGCGCGGCGTTGATTGCCGAGGATTTCAACGATGTCACGGGCCTGGGCACGGCCGGGGCCACGCGCGACGTCGAGACGATCAGCGGCTACCTGCTCGGTACCACGCCGAATCAACTGCCGCGCGTGCAGATCGGTACATCCGTGGATCTGCGCTCGCTCGGCGTGCTCGAGACCAACGTCCGGCGCACTGACAACACCCTCAACACGAGCACCGGCACGAGCGGATTCGACAGTCACTTCACGCCCGTCGCCAGCAATAACAACTTCCTCGTGCTCGGCGATGACGCCGGCAGCCTGGGCGGGATCCCCGGAACCTTCGTGCATGCCTTCGCCGCACCTTTCCAGCCCGCCGCCGGGACCACTCACGTGAGCGTGAGTTACGACTGGGCCTTCGACGGGGTGGATGCCGGGGGCGCCATCAACGACAAGTTCCGCGTCGGCATCCTCGGCGTGGAGGCCAACGTGGCCACCGGCACGCTCGCCACCCTCATCGGCAGCATCTTCGACCTGAGCGTGAACTTCACGCAGATCGAGTACCGGGAAAGCGGCACCGCCTCCGGTTACGGCTCCGGCACGTTCGGCGCCACCGTTGCGCTGGCGCCGGCCGCGTCGCCTTCCACCGTCTACTACCTGATCTTTGGACTACAGGAGAACCTGGACGTGCTGCCGGTGATCACCAATTCTGCCGTCGGCATCGACAACATCCACGTCGCGGCGGTGCCCGTGCCGCCGGCGCTCCCGCTGCTCGGCTCGTCCCTGGTGGCGCTCGGCCTACTGCGCCGACGCAGATCTCAACACCGGTAATCCAATCAGCGGATGGCAGTACCACCGCCCGCCGGGGTGCAAGCCCGGCGGGTTTTTTTGTTGCACGCGCCGGCCCACGCAAACCTCCCCTGTCTCTGAGCCAGC
>CAZTPK010000238.1:0-4123 GCA_964614765.1 uncultured Gammaproteobacteria bacterium | reverse complement strand
ATGCAGTACCAGGCCAGCCTGCGATTTCTCAATCAGCGCATCCAGGGGCTGCGCTCGGCGATACGAGGAGAGTAGCGCATGTCACTGTTCAAGGTGATGGACATAGCCGGCAGCGCCCTCAGTGCGCAGTCGCTGCGGTTGAACACCACGGCCAGCAACATGGCCAACGCCGACAGCGTCTCCAGCAGCATCGCCACCACCTATCGCGCGCGCCACCCGGTGTTCGCGACGATGATGGACGACCTGATGAGCTTCGAGGGCGAGACAGCCGGCGCCGGCGTGGAGGTGCGGGCCGTGATCGAGAGCCAGGCCCCGGTGCGTTCGATATACCGGCCCGATCACCCGATGGCTGACGAGAACGGCTACATCCACATGCCGAACGTCAACATGGTCGAGGAGATGGCGAACATGATGTCCGCCTCGCGCAGCTACCAGATGAACGTGGAGATCGCCAACGCCTCCAAGCAGCTCGTGCTGAGCACGCTGCAGCTGGGCGTCTGATAGGCAAACCGGAATGAACCAGGTCGCCAAGCATTAGGGAGCAGGAATCATGGCCAGCAATTCGAGTTCAGTCGGTTCCGGCAGCAGCATACTGGACCAGTATGCGATCCAGCAGTCGGCCAAGGCGGCCAGCAAGACGCTGAGCCAGGACACCTTCCTGAAGCTGATGGTCGCGCAGATGAACAACCAGGATCCCAACAAGCCCATGGAGAGCGGTCAGTTCCTGAGCCAGCTTTCGCAGTTCGGCCAGCTCAACGCCGTGACCCAGCTTCAGAAGTCCTTCGAGACGCTGGCGAGCACGCTGCAGTCCAACCAGGCGCTGCAGGCCTCGACCATGGTCGGCCGCACCGTGCTGGTGGAGGCCGGCAAGATGACCACGCAGACCGCGGGCGACAAGATATCCGGCGTCATCAACCTGCCGGCGCAGACCGGCTCGCTGAACGTCAAGGTTTACGACTCCACGGGACAGCTCGTGAAGGAGATTCCACTGGGGGCACAACCGGCTGGTGAGGTGAAGTTCACCTGGGAGGGGATGGACAGCGGTGGCGTCGCCGCACCGGCCGGTACTTATCGCATCGCCGCGCAGGCGGAATACAACGGCCAGACCGTGGCCATGACCACGCAGCTGGAGGCGCGCGTGGAGAGCGTCTCGCTGGGCGCCAACGGGGCAGCCTCGCGATTGAATCTGGCGGGCCTGGGCGCGGTCGGCATCGACAGCGTCAAAGCCATCAAGTAAGGATTTGGGAAGCTCGCTTCCGAAGAGACCTGACAGGAGAGAACGACCATGCCGTTTCGCACAGCAATCAGCGGTCTGCGCGCTTCGATGACCGACCTGAGCACCATCGGTAATAACGTCGCGAACGCCAGCACGACCGGCTTCAAGAAGTCGCGCGCGGAGTTTGCCGACATCTACGCCGCCAGCAACCTCGGTGTAGCCGGCGACACGCCTGGATCCGGCGTCAACGTCGCGCGCATCGCCCAGCAGTTCTCGCAGGGCACGGTGTCGTTCACCGAGAATTCGCTCGACCTGGCGATCAATGGCAACGGTTTCTTCGTCGTCAACGACGGCGGCTCGAACCTCTACACCCGCGCTGGCGCTTTCGGCGTGGACCGTGAGGGCTACGTCGTGAACGCGCAGAGTCAGCGCCTGCAGGCCTTCCAGGCCGATACCAGCGGCACGATCACCGGGGCGCTGGGGGACCTGTTGATCAACACCTCGAACGTCGCGCCGTCGGCGACGACTGCCGTCACGATCGGCTTGAACCTGGATTCCTCTTCCAGCGTGCCGGCCGTGGCGACGTTCGATCCGAGCGACACGTCCAGCTACAACAATGCCACGTCGACGACAGTCTATGACTCGCTCGGCAATGCGCACGTCGCCTCGATGTACTACGTGAAGACCGGCTCCAATACGTGGGACACCTATACCTACGTCGACGGCGTCGCCGTGGACGGACCAACCGCGCTGACCTTCAACAGCAGCGGCGCCCTCACCGCGCCGGCGGGCGGCGCCTTCACGACGGCGTCCTTCACCCCGAGCGGCGGCGGCGCGGCGATGACGCTCGACCTGAACTATGGCGCCAGCACCCAGTACGGCAGTCCGTTCTCGGTCAACAGCATGGTGCAGGACGGCTACACGACCGGCACCCTGAGCGGCCTGGACGTCGACACCAGCGGCATCATCTTCGCACGCTACTCCAACGGCCAGGCGGTGACGCTGGGCCAGGTGGCCCTGGCGAACTTCGCCAACCCGCAGGGTCTGCAGCCGGTGGGCGATACCGCGTGGGCCGAGACCTTCGAGGCCGGCGCACCGCTGGTATCCGCGCCGGGCTCGTCGAACCTGGGGCTCATCCAGGGCGGTGCGCTCGAGGAGTCCAACGTCGATCTCTCCGAGGAACTGGTGAAGATGATCATTGCGCAGCGCAACTTCCAGGCGAACGCGCAGGTCATCCAGACCGCCGACCAGGTCACGCAGTCGATCATCAACATTCGTTAGCCGCTGAACGGATAACGGTTCGGGGGGATAGCGCATGGATCGTATGGTTTACCTGGCGATGACGGGGGCGCGGCAGATGCTGATGCAGCAGGCGGCCGCGTCGAACAACCTCGCCAACGCCGCCAGCCCCGGTTTTCGCGCCGACCTCGAGGCGTTTCGCGCCATGCCGGTCTTCGGTCCCGGCCAGCCCTCGCGCGTGTACGCGATGGCGGAGCGGCCGGGCGTGAACTTCCAGCCGGGGTCGCTCGAGACGACGGGCAACGATCTCGACGTCGCGGTCGACGGCGAGGGCTTCCTGGCGGTGCAGGCCGCCGACGGCAGCGAGGCTTACACCCGCGCGGGCGATCTGCGGCTGAACGGCAACGGCATGCTGGAGACCGGCAACGGGCGACCGGTGCTCGGCAACGGCGGGCCGGTGGCCATTCCGCCGGCTGAGAGCATCGTCATCGCGGCCGACGGCACGGTCTCGATCCGCCCGGTCGGCCAGGGCTCCGATACGCTGGTGGTGGTCGACCGCCTCAAGCTCGTTCGACCGGACACCCGGGAGCTGTACAAGGGCGAGGATGGCCTGTTCCGGCAGAAAAGCGGCGCGAATCTGGAGGCCGACGCCTCGGTGCGCGTGGTGCAGGGCGCGCTGGAGAGCAGCAATGTGAACTCGGTCTCCGAGATGATCAACATGATGACCTACCAGCGCAACTTCGAGCTGCAGGTCAAGGCGATGCAGACGGCCGAGAAGAATGACGCCGCCATGTCGCAGCTGATGCGGATGGCATAGAAAGTGATTGGGTATATGGTAGGTCGTGATTCGTGACTCGCGATTGGTGATTGGCAGGCCCGCCGGTCACGAATCACCACTTAGGAATCACCACTCAAGTATCACGGTACACCTCATGACAGGTGCAGTAGCACCGACGGAGAAACAGCATGGAACCCGCACTCTGGGTCGCGAAGACCGGACTGGATGCTCAGAACACACGCATGCAGGTCATTGCGCACAACCTGGCCAACGTCAACACGACCGGCTTCAAGCGCGATCGCGCCTCCTTCGAGGACCTGCTGTACCAGACGGTGCGGCAGCCGGGCGCTGCCTCCTCGCAGAATTCCGAGTTGCCCTCGGGCCTGATGCTCGGCACCGGCGTGCGCATCGTCGCCACCGAAAAGAACTTCGGACAGGGCAGCATCGAGCAGACCGATAACCCGCTCGACGTCGCCATCCAGGGCCGAGGCTTCTTTCAGGTGCTGATGCCCGACGGCAGCATCTCCTACACGCGTGACGGTTCCTTCGAGATGGATTCCGAGGGGCAGCTGGTGACTTCCGAGGGCTACCTGGTCGAGCCGGCGATCACGATACCCGAGGACACCCTGAGCCTCACGGTCGGGTCCGACGGTACAGTGAGCGCGCTGGTCGCCGGGGAGTCCACGCCGCAGCAGATCGGCACCATCGAGCTCGCCGATTTCGTTAATCCGCTCGGCCTGCAGCCGATCGGCCAGAACCTGTTCAAGGAGACCGTCTCGAGCGGCACCGCGCAGACCGGGACGCCCGGCACCGACGGCATGGGCACGCTCGTGCAGGGATCGCTGGAGAGCTCCAACGTCAACGTGGTGGAGGAGCTCGTCAACATGATC
>CAZTPK010000237.1:0-4138 GCA_964614765.1 uncultured Gammaproteobacteria bacterium | reverse complement strand
CCGGCCGCTAGGCGCGGGAGGGCAATGCCTTCTGGTGACCCACCTCGCGGCAGGCGAGCCTGCGCTCGATGGTGCGGCAACCCTCGGCGATGAGCCGCCACCAGTGCTGCTGCCGCGCGGGGTGGAACTCGGCCCGCTCGGCGGCGGGACGGTCGGAGTTGAAGATCCTGTCGGCCAGGCGTATGGCGGTGATCGCGGCCCGCAGGTCGCGCGCGAGCTCGCGCAGCTCCTCGTTGTGCTGGCCCTCGTCGGCGTAGAAGTCCATGGCGTCGGCCAGCCGCTCCCCGACCCACAGGATGTGCTCGCGATCGAGCTGGCGTGCGGCAGCGGCGCCCACACCGGCCGTCACGTCGAAGACTCCATCGACGTCGTAGGCGTTCGCGTGGGCCTTCATGTCGGTCGACTCAGTAGGACCACTCCACCCCCTCGAGACCTCCCGCTGACGCTCCCTTCACCGTAGGCAGCGAGCGGACGATACGCCATCCGCGCGGCCGCGTCGAGCCTGCGAACCGGCCCCTGGCGGTGCTATGATTCGAATCCCCGGGAGGCCTTGGGCGAAGTGCGCCGCGGCAACGCGGGCAGGCCGCCCGAGGCGCGTATCGCGCGGCCATGTCGACGATTGCCGGGGCGCTGCTCATGCCCGCTGCGAGCCCCCCCCGCGCACCATCCCGATTGCCTACTACATCTCGACGAAGTCGGCACCTTCATGCCTGGCACCGGGCACCTGCCGGATGCCGCCCAGCCAGGACCCGGCCAGGGCTTGGTGCCATTTCGGGCTCGAGTACGGCTCACCGTGCCGGAGCGTTCCGCCGCGGCCTCGTGCGGTAGATCATTACCAGCGTCACGGTTACCAGCACCGACGCGAGCGCCAGCGTGGAGGAGATGATCAACGGCCAGCCCCTGCCCGTGACCATCAGCTGGACGACGGCATAGAACACCGCAAACGCCGCTGACACGGTCCAAAGGCCCCACGCCCGCAGCGAGATCGCATCCGAGGAACGGGTGCGCAGGATGCGGATCCATTGCGGCAGGTATCCCGTCAAGGATATGAACGGGATGGATAACTGGCAGAGATTCGCGGCGGTAACGACGAGGTCGGCGGCCATATGCCGGTGCTCCCTATTGATCGGTGGTCGTGGCTGAACCTGATTCAGGGGGAGCTCTGCAAGAGGCAGAGCTTCCTGCGGCGCATGGATGCACCGCCATCTTCGATGGCCGCGGGCCGTTGAAGATGCACGTCGGCACGCATCACACCTCTTGCCGACCGCGCTCCGAGAAGTCCAGGATGGACTCGTTCGGAGCTTCCTCAAGGGCACGCACTGCGTGCGCCCGTACGCATAGTCTGCGTCCGTCGCGCGTATCGCGGAAGGCCATTATGAGGCCACGCCGTGCGCCGCGAACCACTCCAGCAGACGGCGCCACGCATCCGCGGCCTGGCGCGGACGGAAACTCGCCCTGTAATCGGCATGGAAGCCGTGCGGCGTGTCCGGGTAAACGACGATCTCGCAGCCCGCCGTCGACGCCTGCAGCGCGCCGCGCATCTGCTCGACGGTCTGCAGCGGGATGCCCTGATCGGCAGCGCCGTACAGTCCCAGCACCGGGGCGGTGATCCGGTCAGCGACGTCGATCGGGTGCCGCGGCTGCAGCGGTGTCGCCTCGCCCACCAGGCGGCCGTACCACGCCACCCCGGCCTCGAGCGCCGGGTTTTGCGCGGCATACAGCCAGACGATGCGGCCGCCCCAGCAGAACCCGGTGATGCCGAGCCGCTGTATGTCCGCCGAGCCGGTCGCGCCTGCCCAGGCCGCGGTGGCGTCGAGATCCGACAGCACCTGCGAGTCCGGAACCTTGGAGACGACCGTCGAGATGATGGTCTGGATGTCGCCCAGTCCGGCCACGTCGCCCTGCCGCACGAAGAGCTCCGGCGCCACGGCGAAGTAGCCGCGCTTGGCCAGGCGGCGGCAGACGTCCCGTATGTGCTCGTGCACGCCGAATATCTCCTGCACGACCAGCACGGTGGCAAACGGACCGCCGCGCGCGGGCATGGCGCGGTAGCCCGGGATCTCGCCGTCGGCGACCGGTATGCGGACCTCGCCGGCCTCGAGACCCTCGCCGTCGGTGGTGATGGTCTCGGCGCCGGGCGGCCGGACCGCCAGCGCAAACCCCACGGCAAGCGTCGCCCCGATGAAATCGCGGCGGGTGAAATCCGATCGCGGCAACAGGCTCGCGATGTCCGGGGACGGCGTGACGGCGTTCATGTCCTCTCTTGCGTGGCGTGCAGCGGCGACGCCGGACGGCAGACCGAGCGCATCGCAATGATCCTGCGACGCCGTCCGACGCCTAAGCGCCCTTCTCCATGTCCAACCGGCGGCTCAATTCTTAACGGCTCCTTAAGATTGGTCGAGGGGCACCCGAAGTCCCCGCTCCCGAGGCGAAGTTGCCTCTTCTGCGTAGCACGCCGCCATTTCCGCCGTTCGCAGCTGGCGCCTAGCGCATCTCATCGTAACATCGCTCCATGGTTGCATGGAGGAGCTGATGGCCGTCGCCGCAGACAACGAAACTCCACGGACGCCCGTCCGCAGCGTTTCCAACACAAGAACTGGACGAATCGCAGTCGAGATCCTCGAAGGGCATGGCGGAGTCATGCCGGACATCGAGCGCGAGTGGAACGAATGTCTGGAAAGGACGCCTGAGCACGAGCGTTTGTTCGGGTATCACTGGATCCACGGGTGGCTGCGGCACCTCGGCAACGCTGGCGAATGGACAGGCGACGTGCGGATCCTGCTCGCCCGGGACATCGACGGTCGGGTGGTTGGTATCGTGCCTTTGGCGAAGCGGCGCTATCACGGCCTCGCCATCTGGGCGCTTGCAGGTTACTACCAGCCCCATCGCGGCATCGTCTGTGTGCACGACGGCCAGGACGAGATCTGCGCCGCACTCGCGCAGGCTCTGCTGGACATGCAGGGCTGGAACGAGGTTCTCCGCTTCGGCCCCTACGACACCGCCGTTGCTGAACGACTGCTGCTCGTCAGGGAACTGGCGCGACGCTGCCGTCGCCTGGTGTGCTTCGATCAGGAGCGCACGATCGTTGCCCGAAACATCCCCTCCTCGCCGGAGGAGTATCGAAGCTTGGTTCAAAGCCACGCATCGATGAAGCGCGTGCTCTCCTACGAGCGGCGTATGCAGCGAGAGGGAGAGGCCTCGATCCGTCACCATCGGAATCCCTCCGGCGATGAATTGAGGCAGATGATCGAGGACTGCGCCGCGATCGAAAGCAGATCATGGCTGACCAGCACAGAGGAGGGCCGGCCGCGGTTCATATCGCAGGAGAGTCGCCGCTTTTGGGAGCACGTGTGCGCCCATCAGCTGGGTCCGCAGGGTCAGCTCAACGTATGGCTGGCCTACTTCAACGGCGAGCCCGTGGCATTCCGGTTCACGATCACCACCGGCTCCGTCCGGTACATGATCGCAAACCAGTACGATCAGCGCTACGAGCGGTTCCGGCTCGGATGGATCCTCTACCTGCGCGACCTGGAGGACTGCGCGCAGCACGGCGTTCGCACCATGGACATGGGCAATGGCAACCTTAAGTACAAGTCACGCTGGGGCGGGAAGGAAGAGGCCATGAGCCAGGTCATCGTCGTCTGGCCGCCCGGTCCGCTCGGGATCCTGGCTGCGAGGCTGGCCGAGGCCGCTCCCGTCCATCGCCGCATACGCCGCCGCATCTGACCGATCGCGTTTGCCGCCGCCGGCCCAAAATGCGAAGGGGCCCCGCGGGCCCCTTCGTCACTGCATTTGTCCGGATGCCGTCAGGCGGCGTGCTGATCCGGAACCACGAGTCCCAGGTCATCCGCGGTGAACACGCAGCCCATTTCGTAGCGGGCGGACTCCACGGAGTCCGAACCGTGCACGGCGTTCCTCGCCATGCTCTCCGCATGGTCGGCGCGGATGGTGCCCGGAGCCGCCTTGGCGGGATCGGTCGCGCCCATCAGCTCGCGATACACCGCTACCGCATTCTTGCCCTCCAACACCGAGACCACCACGGGACCGGAGGTCATGAAATCGATCAGATCGGCGAAGAACGGACGCCCCTTGTGGACGGCGTAGAACGCCTCGGCCTCGGCGCGGGTCAGGTGCATCC
>CAZTPK010000236.1:0-4166 GCA_964614765.1 uncultured Gammaproteobacteria bacterium | reverse complement strand
GCGCCGGCCGCTCAGCCCGCCGCGGCGCGGGCTGGCCGTGCCGGGGCGAAAAGGCGTTCGCGCAGCCACAGCGCCACGCGCACCAGCGCGATCAGCACCGGCACCTCCACCAGCGGACCGATCACGGTCGCGAAGGCCACGGGCGAGGCCAGCCCCCAGGCGGCGATCGCCACGGCGATGGCGAGCTCGAAGTTGTTGCTGGCTGCGGTGAACGAGGCCGCGGTCGTGCGCGCATAGTCCGCGCCCATGAGCCTGCCGCTCAGGAAGCTCACCAGAAACATGATGACGAAGTACAGCGCGAGCGGCAGGGCGATGCGGGCGACGTCGAGCGGAAGCTGCAGCACCATGCCGCCCTTCAGCGTGAACATCGCGACGATGGTGAACAGCAGCGCATACAGCGTGACAGGAGCGGTGCGGGGGACGAAGACCGAATCGTACCAGGCCCTGCCGCGCGCCCGCATCAGCCAGGCGCGGGTGAGGTAGCCGAGCAGGAACGGGATGCCCAGGTAGACGAGCACGCTCACGGCGATGGTGCGAAAGCTCACATGCACCACCTGCCCGCCCAGGCCGATCCAGCCGGGCAGCACGGTGATGAAGAACCATGCGTAGACGCTGAAGAACAGCAGCTGGAAAAGGCTGTTGAAGGCCACCAGCGCGGCGACATACTCGTTGTCGCCCCCGGCAAGCTGGTTCCAGACGATGACCATGGCGATGCACCGCGCCAGCCCGATGAGGATGAGCCCGGTCATGTAGTCGGGATGATCGCGCAGGAACAGCACCGCGAGGCCGAACATGAGCAGCGGACCGATGAGCCAGTTCTGCAGCAGCGAGAGCGCCAGCAGGCGGCGGTCGCGGAACACCCGCGGCAGTTCTTCGTAGCGCACGCGCGCGAGCGGCGGATACATCATCAGGATGAGGCCCGCGGCGATGGGTATGTTGGTGCCGCCGATGCTCAGGCCGTCCAGCAACGCGGGAAGCGCGGGGGCGGCGGCGCCGAGAACGACTCCGCCGGCCATCGCCAGCAGGATCCAGACGGTGAGGTAGCGATCGAGGAACGAGAGGCGGCGTGGCGAACAGGCGGTCATGCAGGGTGTCCCTCCGTGAGCAGCGCCTCGATGCGCGCGCGCAGATGGTTGAATGCGAGATCGAACGCGTGCCGCACCTCCGAGTCGGTGCCGGACGCCTTCGCCGGGTCGGGCGTGCTCCAGTGCAGCCGCCGCGCCTCGCCCGTGAACGCCGGGCACGCCTCGCCCGCCGCCTCGTCGCAGACCGTGATCACCAGGTCGAAGGGCTGCCCGGCGAACTCGTCCCACGACTTGCTGCGCGGCTGGCCGGGATCGATGCCGTGGCGCCGCAGCGTGGCGATCGACCCCGGGTGCACGTAACCGGCCGGGAAGCTGCCGGCGCTGTAGGCCTGGTACCGACCCTTACCCAATGCATTGAACAATGCCTCGGCCATCACCGAGCGGCAGGAGTTGCCCGTGCACAGGATCAGCACACGCTTCATGACTGCCGTTCGGGGCGGGTTGCGGAAAGGGGACGCCGGTCGCCTTTACTGGCCTCAGCCGCAGCAACCCGTGGTCTTGATCGGGATGTCGAGGGTCTTGCCCGCCGGTTTCGAGGTGGCGGGGTCCGGGGCGCAGCAGGCGCCCGCATCGCTCACCGCCCGATCACGCCCGTGGAACACCTGCGCGTCCTCCATCGTGCGATACGCCTCCCAGGGCACGCCGGCGGGGTCCTTCAGCCAGGACTTCTCCGAGCGGGCGTAGCAGCACACGGTCTCGCCCTCGTCGAAGGTCGTCATCTCGGCCGCCTGCAGGCGCGCGCGCAACTCCTGCAGCGCGTTCTCCTCCTCGACCTGGATGCCGAGGTGATCGACGCCGCGGGTCGACACGCGCGTGGACACGGCGAAGTTCAGGCGTGGATCATCGAGCATCCACTTCGCGTAATCGGGCTTGAGCTTGACCGGTTCGGCGCCGAACAGCGCGCTGTAGAACCGCACCGCCTCCGGAATGCTGTCGACACCGACGTGCACGTGCATGCGCTTCATTTCCGCTTCTCCTTCACTCCGCAGCAATTCGAAAGTTCGATGATGGCCGAGCCCTTGCGCACATCCTCGCGCAGGCTGGCGAATTCCACCGTGCAGCACTTCTCGACCATGAAGCGCACCAGCTCGGTGATGAATGGAAAATTCGCCGTGTAGATGATCGAGCGTCCCGCCCGCCGCGACCGCACCAGCCCGGCCTCGTGCAGCTGCGCGAGGTGGAACGACAGCGTGTTGTGGGGGATGGCCAGCGCCTCGCTCAGCGAGCCGGCCGGCGCCCCGTCGAAGCCTGCCTCGACCAGCAGCCGGAAGGCGCGCAGGCGCGTCTCCTGCGACAGGGCATCGAAGGCACCCAGGGCGGCGGCGAATTCCACATGTCGATTTTCATGGACACAAAAATTCATGTCAAGAATAGTGGACTGGACGGGCGGGGAACGGCGGAACTTCGCCGCCGGCCGCGGGCGGGGGAGAATAGCGGCGATGGAGATCTTCGATACCCACTGCCACCTGGACGTCGAGGAGTTCGACGCCGACCGCACCGAGGTGATGGCCGCGGCGCGCGCCAATTGCGTCACCGGCATCGTGGTGCCGGCGATCCACCGGGGCAACTGGGATCGCGTGCTGTCGCTCTGCGCCGCGCAGGCCGGGCTGTATCCGGCCCTGGGCATGCATCCGGTCTACATCGAGCGGCATCGCGAGGAGCACCTGCAGGATCTGGGGCGGTGGCTGGCGGCGGAGCGCGCCGTGATCGCGGTCGGCGAGATCGGCCTGGACTACTACGTCGAAGGGCTGCCCCGCGATCGCCAGCAGCGGTTCTTCGAGCGGCAGCTCGAGATCGCGCGCGAGGCCGATCTGCCGGTGCTGCTGCACGTGCGCAAGGCGCACGACGCGGTGCTCGCGACGCTCCGGCGGATCCGGGTGAAGGGCGGCATCGCCCATGCGTACAACGGCAGTCTGCCGCAGGCACGGCAGTACGTCGATCTCGGCTTCCGGCTCGGCTTCGGCGGAACGCTGACCTACGAGCGCTCACGGCACATTCGCGGGCTCGCCCGCGCGCTGCCGCGCGAAGCGATCGTGCTGGAGACCGACGCGCCCGACATGGTGGTCTCGCAGCATCGCGGCGAGCGCAACTCTCCCGCTTACCTGCGCCATTGCCTGGAGGCGCTGGCCGAGGTGCGCGGTGAGGACGCCGAGGGGTTGTCCGTGGCCACCACCCGCAACGCCCGCGAGGTCCTGGGTCTTGGCGAGGCGGGTCAAGCGCCGGCGGCGTGAGGCCGTAGACCACCCCGGCGGCGTCGCCCCTGCCGGTGGAGGTTGGTTTCTCACCCAGGGCGCGCAGCGTGGGTGTTGCCGCGCCCGCGCCGGTACCTGCAATCCGGGTCGGCCGCGCGCGCCCGCTCCGCGACGTGATATCGAGGCCGGTCCCGCGGTCGGTGCCCGCGATGCACAGCCTCGCGCAGCCCCGGCCTCGCGACCGGCGGGGAGTGGGTGCAAGTTCTTTCGCAGCGCCGCGTCATGGAACGATCGTCGCCCGGATCTCTCGTCGCGCCGGCACCGTCGAACCGCCGCAGCGATCGCCTGCCGGCGTTGCCGTCAGCGAGCTCTCCGCCCCTCCGGGGCCGGACTCCGGGCGCGCGCAGACCCCGTCGCCGGCGCGGCGGGAATTCCGAGCGATGGGCGGACTTGTTGAACGCCGCTCCGGCCGCTAGGGTGGGGGCATGCCTGCCCTCGGACCGATCCCTCGCGTGCTGCTGGTCGCCGTCCTCGCCTACGCGCTGGCGATGGCGGCGAGGACCCTGCTCATCGAGCCCGACGCCATCGGACGCCTTTGCACCGAGGCCCGGGCTCCCCCCTGGTGCGCCATCCGCCAGACCTTGATCATGGGCTTCGTGCACAACGTCTACGGCTGGCTCAGCGTGGCCGCGGCGCTGCTCGCGGCCGTCACCGGGCGGCGCGGCCTCGCCTGGACGGGTCTCGTCGCCGGCGTGTTCGGCGGCGTGCTCTACCGTTTCGATCCCGCCGGAGCCGGCGTGCTCCTGTCGGCGCTAGTGCTGGCGCGGGGCGCGCATGCCGGCGTGCAGAACGCTCAGCGCGAGGACGGCACTCAAGGCGCACCATAGCC
>CAZTPK010000235.1:0-4181 GCA_964614765.1 uncultured Gammaproteobacteria bacterium | reverse complement strand
CCGAGCCTACGATGATGGCGTCGAAGTCGGTCATGGCGTGATTCCTGAACCGTGAGTCGTGAGTCAGCCTTTCCAATCACCTTCATCAGTAAATCGCCGCCGGCGAGACGACTGCCGCGGTCGAGCCGCGCGTGCGCGCGTGGGTGAGGACGAACAGGAACTCGTAAACCTTGCGCGCGGCAATCTCCTCGGTCGCAACGTTCTCCAGGCCGAACAGCCCGTAGTTCACGTACATGGTCTGCGGTACGAGAAACGGCCGGTCCGGGTCCTCGCCGGGCACCGGCCCGATGCTCCAGGTGTCCGCGCCCAGCAACGCGATGCGCCGCTCGTGGAACCACGCGATGAGATCGATCCCGGGGCCGGGCTCGCCGGCCAGGAACGCGACATCGTCGACGTTCCACAGCCCGCCCCAGCCGGTGTGCAGCAGCACGGCGTCGCCGGCGCGGATCCGTACGCCCTGCGCCGTGAGCGCCGCCTCGACGTCGGCGACGGTGATGACGTAACCCTGAGCCAGGCGCGCCACACCCTTGTAAGCGGCGATATCGACCAGCACCCCGCGGGTGATGATCGGGGGCACGGTCTCCATGCCGAAGCGGTTCAGGCCGTAGGCCTCCACGACATCGCGCGCGCGCCAGCCGTTGTAGAAGCGGTCGCCGATCTGGATGTGACCGATGGAATCCAGCTGCGTGCCCACCTGGAAGGTGCCAGCCTGGATCTCGGTGAGCCAGTTGATCCGGTTCCTGCCCCAGCCGTCGCCGTCCGCGTCGACGCGGCGCAGATTCGTGTATGGCGCGGAGGCATCCACGGTCTGGTGCCAGTAGCGCCCCGGGAACTTCGGCGTGCGATCGTCGAGGATGCGTCCGAGGTCCACGGTGATCCCCCGCTTCACGAGACCTGCCGCCGAGGCCGTCACTGCGGGGGTGATCTCGTTCAGCGTGCCGATCTGATCGTCGGGGCCGTAGCGGCTCGGCCACCACGGCCGCACGCCCTCGGGCAGACCGCCGTGCTCGCCGCGCGAGTCGGAGGCGAGGAACACCGGTGTCTCGGAGTCGGCAGCGCCAGCGCCGGGCGCGCTCACCATCGCCGCGAGCGTGCATGCGCACAACCGCGCACTGTAAGCGCGCCGTGCGCTCGCGCGCGCAACCTGGCGAGGATGGCTACCGGCGGGTTCGATCATGGGCCCGTGCGATGCCATGGGTCTGGTTCAGCCGCCGTTCTCGAAACCTGGATACAACGTCATGCCGCCGTCGACGTAAAGCGTCGCGCCGGTGACGTAGTCGGACTCGTCGGAGGCGAGCCACACAGCGGCCCTGGCGACGTCGTGCGTGACGCCGATGCGGCCGTAGGGGATGAGCTGCAGCAGCTCTGCTTCCTTCTCCGCCGTGCTCCAGGCGCTGTGATTGATCGGCGTCTTGATCGCCCCGGGCGAGATGCTGTTGACGCGGACCTTGTGCGCGGCCAGCTCCTGCGCCATGGTCTTCATCAGCATCATCACCCCGCCCTTGGAGGCCGCGTAATTGGCGTGCCCCGCCCACGGGATAAGGTCGTGGACCGAGGACACGCAGATGATCTTGCCGGCCGAGCTCGACAGCGACGGTGTGACGCCGCGGCGGATGAACTCGCGCGCCGCCTCGCGCGCGCAGAGGAACTGACCGGTGAGATTCACGCGTATGACCGTGTCCCAGTCCTGCAACGACATGTCCACCAGCGCCGCGTCCTTCTGCAGTCCGGCGTTGTTGACCAGGATCTCCAGGCCGCCCAGCTCCTCGATGGCCTGCTCGAACATGGCTCTGACCTGGTGTTCCTGGCTGACGTCGGCCTGGATCGCGATCGCCTCGCCCCCGCCGTCCCTGATCTTCCGCACCAGACGCTGCGCCTCGTCCGGTCTGCTCACGTAGTTGATGACCACATGCGCGCCCGCGGCCGCGAGCCCCTCGGCGATACCGGCGCCGATGCCGGAATTGGCGCCGGTGACCAGCGCCCGTTGTCCCTCGAGCACCCGCCGACCTCCGGTTTCAGCCGTGACCTTCAGCGCGACATTCATATCGGAACCCCTCAGGCAGGACATTTCCGTGTGTTCTCACGCGCGAGTCCGGAAGCGGTTGCGCAGCAGCCGATCGCAGGACAGGGCGCCCGGTCCGTGCAACACGAGCACCAGCAGCATCAACCCCCACACCTCGTGCTGGGCGAGACCGGCGGCGTTCAGATCGGGGTAAGAGATCACGGCGACGATGTTGAAGACGAACAGCACCGCGGCGGCCAGCCTGCCGCCGAGCCCGAGGGCCAGCAGCGCGGGGAAGAAGAGCTCGGTGAAGGTGGCGGCATAGGCAGCCAGCGCCGGCGGGAGCAGCGGCACCCGGTACTCGTACTCGAACAACTGCAGCGTCGTCTGCCAGGACTGCACCTTGGCGAGGCCCGATACCCAGAACACGTTGGCCACGTACAGGCGCAGCGCGAGATCGGCCAGCGGCGATGCCGCCTGCAGCAGGTCCGCCGCCTTCGCGTACAGCGCGGCGACGCGTGCCGCCGGGGATCGCCGCGCGCCGATCGCGGTCGTCATCGGTGTTGCAATGGATGTCATCATGTGCGCTCCTCTCTTCAGTCCTCGCTCAACAGTGGAAACCGCAAATCGTGTGGCGTGCTACGTGGCTGCGCAGCACGGTGGTGACGCAAAGGGCCGGCTCGGCAGCGAGCGCGCTCTCGCAGGCGTAGCGCATGTTTCGCCCCTGCTGGAGCTGATACAGCAACGTGAACTCGCCGGGACTCAGCCGCTCGATCTCGATCTCAAGGTCGCGCCGGATGACGAGCAGCAGTTCGCCGCCCTCCTCCAGAGATACCTGCGGATCCCCGGGGTAACCGGGCTGATTGGTCTGCCAGATCCGCAGTGCCGGATAGGAGGAGGCGAACAGGCGCGCGCTCGGGTGGATCTCGAATCGCAGGTCTTCGTAGCGGCGGCGCGGCACTCCGGCGAGGGCCTCCAGGTTTATCCGGCGGGGCTCCGCGGCGAGCTGGACCTCCCGCATCAGCCTTTCCAGACGCGCGACGTCGGGCAGGTACGGAAGCGTCTGCAGCCCGGTCATCGCCTCCAGGAACCAAGGGAACTCCGCGCCGTAGTCGATGAGGTTGCCGGTGCGCGACGGACAGTCGCGCACGTAGCGCAGTGCCAGCGCCTGGAAGTACTCCGCGCCGAGCAGGCGGCGCACGACGGGATAAGCGGTCTCGAGCGCGCCGGTCAGCGTCGACCTGAAATTGTTGCGGTAGACGCGCAGCCGCCGCACCGCCGTCGGCGTGCGCGCGCGCAGACAGTCGAGCCGCTCGACGTCCTCGGCCTGCAGGATGGCGCCGGCCATGGTCCGTTGCAGATTACGCAGCGATAGCATGAGGGTTCTCCCTGGCGCGGTCGGCGCGCGCGGCCTCCGCCAGCAGCACTTCGAGCGCGGGCAGGTCCGTGTCCCACTCGATCAGCGCGGGCGCATCGGGGAACTGCCGCGCCGCCAGCTCGAAGAGCTGCCAGACCGGCGCGCTCACCGGCTGATTGTGCGTATCGATCAGGATCGTGCCGTCCGGCGTGCTCCTGGCGGTGTGCCCGGCCAGGTGCATCTCGCCGACCAGATGCGAAGGGATGTTCCGCACGTAATGCGCGGCATCGAAGCCGTGATTGCAGGAGGAGACGTGTATGTTGTTGACGTCGAGCAGAATGCCGCAGCCGCTGCGCGCGGCCACCGCGGCGAGGAACTCCCACTCCGGCATCGTCGAGTAGGAATACTCGACATAGCTGGAGAGGTTTTCGATCAGGATGCGCCGGCCCAGATGGTCCTGCACCTGCTCGATGCGATCCGCGACGTGCCGCAAGGCCTCCTCCGTGTACGGCAGCGGCAGCAGATCGTGGAAGTAGCGGCCGTCCACCGAACTCCAGCTCAGGTGCTCGGAGACCAGCCGCGGTGAATAGCGATCGATCAGGGCACGCAGACTCCGCAGGTGCGCCATGTTCAGCGCGTCGGTCGAGCCGAGCGACAGACCGACGCCGTGCAGGCTCAGGGGGTAGTCGCGGGCGAGCACGTCGAGCACCGCCCGCGGCCGGCCACCGGCGCCGAAATAGTTCTCGCTGTGCACCTCGAGAAAACCGATCGGCGGACGCCGCGCCAGCATGGCGTCGTAGTGCTCGGCGCGCAGGCCGATCC
>CAZTPK010000234.1:0-4183 GCA_964614765.1 uncultured Gammaproteobacteria bacterium | reverse complement strand
GGCTTCGAGGATCTCGAGATCGCATACACGCCGAAGGATCCGCCGACGCGGCGCGACACCGAGGCGGCGGTCGCGCAGTTTCTCGCCCGCGGCGTGGACCTGCTGCTGTTCTGCGGCGGCGACGGCACCGCCCGGGACATCTGCAGCGTCGCCCGGCAGAAGGTTCCGATGCTCGGCATCCCCGCCGGCGTGAAGATGTACTCGGGCGTGTTCGGCGCGAGCGCCCCGCACACCGCCGACATCCTCGTGGCCTATCTCGCCGGCCGGGTGACGCCCGCCAGGGCGGACATCCTCGATCTCGACGAGGATCGCTACCGCCAGGGCGAGTGGGTCGTGCGGCTCTACGACGTGGCGCTGACGCCCTTCGAGCCGTCGCTCACCCAGGCCACGAAGCTGCTGATCACCGGCGCCGACGAGGAATCGGCCAAGGCGCAGATCGCCGAGCACCTCTACGAGGCGATGCTGGCCGAGCCGCGGACGCTGTTCCTGCTCGGCCCCGGAAGCACGGTGCTGTCTCTCGGCAGCCGGCTCGCCATCGACAAGACCCTGCTCGGGATCGACGCGGTGATCGGCGGGCGACTGGTGGGCAAGGATCTGAACGAGCGGCTGATCCTCGAGCTGATGACGAGACATCCGGCGGCGAAGCTGGTGCTGAGTCCCATCGGCGCGCAGGGCTTCGTGCTCGGTCGCGGCAACCTGCAGCTGAGTCCCGAGGTAATCCGCCGGATAGGTGGCGAGAACATCATCGTCGTCTCCACGCCGGCGAAGCTCGCGCAGACGCCGCGGCTGCGATTTGACACCGGCGACGTGGCGCTGGACGCGGAGCTCGCGCAGAGGGGATATTGGCCGGTCGTGATCGGCTATCGCCTGAGCCGCCTCGTGAAGGTGGCTGCCTAGCCGCCGGCGTGATCATCCACCGGGCGCGCGGGTCCGCCGGTTCTCTACGGTCGCCGTCGCTCCCTGCGCGCGGGACTGTGGCATATTAGGCATCCCGACAGGAGAGCCGCGCGTTGAATGGGGGGACGTCGCAGCGTGAGTTACCTGCCCCACACCGATGCCGATCGCCGGGCCATGCTGGAGGCGATCGGCGTTGCGAGCCTGGAGGAGTTGTTCGCCGACGTGCCGGCGCGGGTGCGCTTCCCGTCGCTGGACCTGCCCGCCGCGATCTCCGAGCTCGAGCTCGCGCGGCTCGCCCGGGAACTCGCGGGGGCCAACACCGACATCGAGGGATGCGCGCGATTTCTCGGGGCCGGCGCCTACCACCACTTCCGGCCCGCCACGGTCGACTACGTCCTGCGCCGCGGGGAGTTCTACACCTCCTACACCCCGTACCAGCCCGAGGTGAGCCAGGGGATGCTGCAGGCCATGTTCGAGTACCAGAGCCTGATCTGCCGGCTCACGGCGATGGAGGTGAGCAACGCCAGTCACTACGACGGCGCCACGGCGCTGGCCGAGGGCGTGCTGCTGGCGCTCGACTCGACGAAGGGCGACCGCACGAAGGTCGTGATCTCCCCGACCGTCCACCCGCAGTACCGTGAGGTGGTGCGCACCTACCTGCACGGCTCCGAGGCGACGGTGACGGGCGATGAACGGCTCGAGAACGGCATCGCCGAGCTCAAGGCGATGCTCGATGCGCGAACCGCCGCGCTGGTCATCCAGGATCCGGATTTCTTCGGACAGTTCGTGGACGTCGAGGGCCTTGCCGAGGCCGTGCATGCGGCCGGGGCGCTGCTCATCGTGATTGCCGATCCGATCGCGCTCGGCCTGTTCCGGCCGCCTGGCGAGTACGGTGCCGACGTCGCCGTCGCCGAGGGACAGCCGCTCGGCCTGCCGCTGTCTTACGGCGGACCGCGCCTCGGGATCTTCGCCTCCCGCAAGGCCTACCTGCGCCGCATGGCGGGGCGCATCGTCGGCGAGACCGTCGACGCGGAAGGCCGGCGCGGCTACGTGCTCACCCTCGGCACGCGCGAACAGCACATCCGCCGCGAGAAGGCGACCAGCAACATATGCACCAATGCCGCGCTCATGGCTCTGGGCGCCGCGGTCTATCTCGCCACCATGGGCAAGTCTGGCATGACGAAGGTCGCGAGGCTTTGTTATCAGAACAGCCACTACGCCGCCGCGAAGATCCACGAGGTCGCCGGGCTGTCGATCAATCCCCATGCCCCGCTGCGGCCGTACTTCAGGGAGTTCGTCGTGCGGCTGGGCCGGCCGGTTGCTGAGGTCAACCGCGTCCTGCTCGAGGAGCACCGCATCCTCGGCGGCTACGACCTGGCCAGGGACTACCCATCGTTGCAGGGTCACATGCTCGTGGCGGTCACGGAGATGAACACGCGTGAGGAGATCGATCGCCTGGCGCGGGCCCTGAAGGCGGTGTGCCGGTGACGCGGGCCGAAGCAATGAGCGAGCCGACACTGTATGAGCTGAGCGTCCCGGGCCGCCGCGGAGTGGATCTCCCGGACCCGGACGTGCCGGAGGCCGAACTGCCGTCCGATCTGCTGCGCGCCGACAACGGCCAGCCGGAGCTCTCGCAGCTGGACGTGGTGCGTCACTACCTGCACCTCTCGCAGATGAACTACGGCGTGGACGGCGGCTTCTACCCGCTCGGCTCCTGCACCATGAAGTACAACCCCAAGATCAACGAGGAGCTCGCGGCGCTGCCGGCGTTCGCGCAGTCCCACCCCCTGCAGGCAGCCGCCACGGTGCAGGGCAATCTCGCCCTCATGCACCAGCTGCAGGAGTGGCTGTGCGAGATCGGCGGCTTCGCGGCCGTCTCGCTGCAGCCGGCGGCCGGCGCGCACGGTGAGCTCACCGGGCTGCTCATGATGCGCGCCTATCACCGCGCGCGCGGCGAGGCGGGACGCACGAAGGTCCTGATCCCGGACTCCGCGCACGGCACCAACCCGGCCTCCACGACCATGGCCGGCCTGGACGTGCTGGAGGTGCCATCCGACGAGCGCGGCAACATCGATCTCGGGGCGCTGCGCGCAGCCTGCGACGCGACGGTCGTGGGCCTGATGATCACCAATCCCAACACGCTGGGGCTGTTCGAGGAGCGCATCGAGGAGGTGGTGCGCATCGTGCACGACTGCGGCGGTCTGGTGTACGGCGACGGCGCCAACATGAACGCGCTCGCCGGCGTCGTGCGTCCCGGCGACCTGGGCTTCGACGTGATGCACTTCAACCTGCACAAGTCCTTCTCCACGCCCCACGGCGGCGGCGGCCCCGGCGCGGGACCGGTGGGCGCCTCGGCGCGGCTTGCGGACTACCTGCCCGGGCCGATCGTCGTCGAGACGGGTGGCGAAGAGGACGGAGACGATGCCCGCTACCGGTTGGCGGCGCCGCCGCGATCGATCGGCAGGATGTGCGCGTTCTGGGGCAATTTCGGGATGCTGGTGCGCGGCTGGGCCTACATCCGCCAGCACGGCGCCGAGGGTCTGCGCGCGAACTCGATGCACGCGGTGCTCAACGCCAACTACCTGCGCGTGCGGCTGCGCGAGGCTTATCGCGTGCCCTACGACCGCGTCAACATGCACGAGCTGGTGTGCGAGGGCAGGATCGCGGGCAGCGACGTCCACGCGCTGGACGTCAGCAAACGTTTAATCGACCTGGGTTTCCATCCGCCGACGAACTACTTCCCGCTGATCGTCCCCGAGGCGCTCATGATCGAGCCGACCGAGACGGAGAGCCTGCAGACCCTCGATGCCTTCGTCGCGGCGATGCTTCGGATCGCGCGAGAGGCGATAGAGGAACCGGAGACCCTGCGTGCCGCGCCGCACGTCACACCCGTGCGTCGGCTCGATGAGGTCCGGGCGGCCCGCCAGCTCATCCTTTGCCAGGGCCACCTCTGAATGCGGTGATCGCGAGGTCGGATCCGGACTCACCACCCGGCGTTGCCGCGATGCTTGCGGCCGGGCTGCTCGCCGCCCTGGCCGCCATCGCAGGAGGCTGCGCCGAGGATGCAGGCGGCGAGTACTTCCCGACCCGCGCCGGCATGCGCTGGGAATACGAGATCTCGGTCGTCACGCAGGCTGGCCCCGGCGGGCGGCGGCTGTTCGTCGAGAGCCTGGGCGTGGCGCGGCGCGCAGGGCGGAGTTTCGCGGCGCGGCGCGACGGCGAGGGGAACGTATCGTATTACGAGGAGCGCCGCGACGGCCTGTGGCGGCTCGATGCATCGGCAGGC
>CAZTPK010000233.1:0-4219 GCA_964614765.1 uncultured Gammaproteobacteria bacterium | reverse complement strand
GTTCATGGTCACGTAGTTCAGATCGAATCGCTTGGCATGCGACTCCTTGGGGTCCTCCTGGGTGGGGTCTCGCCACTGCTCGAGCGCCGGTTGCCGGAACAGCGCATTGTCGTCGATGTTGATCTTCGCATCGAGCGCCTGAACGTCGCCCTGCTTGGTCACCACCAGGGGATTGATCTCGATGAGGCTCAGGTCCTTGTCGATGAACAGGCGATACATGGCATTGAGGATCGCGGTCAGCTGTCCGCGCTGTTTCTCGTCGAAGCCGAGAAAGAAGCCGACGCGGCGGCACTGGTAACCCATCAGGCCGAGCACCGGATCGATGCTGAGCGTGAAGATCTTCTCCGGTTCCTTGGCCGCCACCTCCTCGATGTCCATGCCGCCGGCCGGGGAGGCCATGATGGCGATGCGCCGCGCGGAACGGTCGACGAGCATCGCCATGTAGATCTCCCGCGCGATATCGGTCGTCGCCTCCACCAGCACGCAGCTGACCGGCTGGCCTGCCGGACCGGACTGGCGGGTCACCAGGCGCTTGCCCAGCATGTCATGCACGATGTGCTCGAGCTGCTCGCGGCTGGTGGCGATGCGTACCCCCCCGGCCTTGCCGCGGCCGCCGGCGTGGACCTGCGCCTTGACGATCCATCCCTGACCCTGCCCCTTGACCGCCGAGGCGTTGGCCAGGGCCTCGTGGATGGAGTGCGCCGGTTTGCCGGCCGGGACCGGGATCCCATATTCTGCGAACAGCTGCTTGGACTGGTATTCGTGGAGATTCATGACCTCGGTCTTTCTGTTCGTTGAAGGTTCCCGCCCGCGGCGGCGGGGCCGATCGTTATGTCGGTGGGGCGGAGCGCCGCGCACCCCAGTAATCATAGACGGTCAAGCGCCGTGAGCTACCTGCTTCGTTGGCTGATAGTGCTGGCGGTGGCATGGATCGCGTTCCGCTTGTGGCGTTCCGCAACACGGCGCTCCATGACCGACCGCAGGGGCTCCACGACCGTCCCGCTCGTGCGCTGCGCCCATTGCGGCACCCACGTCCCGGTGCACGAGGCGCTCGAGCGCGGCGGCCAGCACTACTGTTCGCTGGAACACCTCAACGCCGGTCCACGGGCGGGATGACCAGGGTCGCCGCGATCGCCGATGCCAGAGCGGTCGCTCACGGCGCGGCCGCCGAGACGACGGGCTGGCGCGCCCTGCGCTATTTCAACATCTACCGGCTCGTCCTGACCGGGCTGTTCTCGGTTTTCGTTCTGGCCAAGACCCTGCCTCCGCCCCTGGGCGCCGTCGACCACGAATTGTTCGCGGTGGCGGTGCTCGTCTACTTTGCCGGCACCATCGCGATGCAGGTGTTCATCGAGCGGCGCTACGCCACTCAGATCGCGCTGACCTACGCGCTGGTGGCGCTCGATACCGCCGCCGTGGTCGTCATGATGTTCAGCAGCGGCGGCGTGACCAGCGGACTGGGCATGCTGCTGGTGGTTACCATCGTGGGTGCGAGTATTCTCGCCACGGGGCGGCATGCGTTGGCGTTCGCCGCGATCGCGTCGATCGCCGTGCTCGCCGAGGAGATATATGCTGCCGCCGTCAACAAGCTGCCGGTCGTCAATTACACCCAGGCCGGGCTGCTCGGCATCACCTTCTTCGCCGCCTCCCTGCTGGCATATGTGTCCGCTCGGCGCGTGCGCGAGAGCGAGGCGCTGGCGCGGCAGCGCGCGGCGGCGCTGGCCAGCCTCGAGCGCCTCAACGAGCACATCGTGCAGCGCATGCGCTCGGGCATCCTGGCCATCGACAGCGATCGGCGGGTGCGGTTGATGAACGCATCGGCGGCCAGACTGCTGGGCGCGGAGCATGGCGCCGAGGGGCAGACGCTGACGGAGCTCCTGCCCGAGATCGGGCGCCGCTACGAGATGTGGCGCGCGGACGGGAGGAATATCTCCATGCCCGTACACGGGCGCGGCGTGGATCTGACCGTGGCGTTCAGTGCCCTGGGCAGCGGCGGTCAGGAGGGTGCGCTGGTGTTCCTGGAGGACGATGCCATGCTCCGCCAGCGCGCGCAGCAGCTGAAGCTCGCCTCGCTCGGCCGGCTGGTGGCCAGCATCGCCCACGAGATCCGCAACCCCCTGGGCGCCATCAGCCATGCCGCGCAGCTGCTCGAGGAGTCCGACACGCACGGCAAGGAGGACCGGCGTCTCACCGAGATCATCCGCGACCACGCGCAACGCGTGAACGCCATCGTCGAAAACGTCATGAACCTCGCGCGCCGGGAGACGCCGGTGCCGGAGGCGTTCGAGCTCAAACCCTGGCTAGAGGGCTACGTGCGTGAGTTCCGGGAGCGGCACGGTCTCGGCAGCGATGCCGTGACCCTCGCGATCGAGCCCGGGGACCTGACCGTGCGCATGGACAGGGGGCAGTGCCAGCAGGTGCTATGGAACCTCTGCGAGAATGCCCTGCGCTACAGCCGCGGAACGCCGCTCATCGAGCTGCGCGCGGGGATCGATGAGCGATCCGGACGCCCGTTCCTCGATGTCGTCGACCACGGCACGGGTATTCCGGCGGAGTTCGTGGAGCGGATATTCGAACCGTTCGCGACCACCGAGGCCAAGGGCACGGGTCTGGGACTGTACATCGCCAACGAGCTGTGCGAGGCGAACCAGGCCTCGCTGCGGCTGGAGGCCAACACACCCGGTGGGTGCCGATTCCGTATAAACTTCGCGCATCCGGCGCGCCAGCAGTTGACGGAAGCCTAGCGGCGCGGCGCCACGCCGCGGGCGCGGTGCGATAACGGCAATTCAGCGTGCTGGGCGCCGAATGCGTATACTCAAATCAACTCGATGCCAGGGTGCCGGGATACACCCTGACGCATGGGAACAGGTAGAAGCACTCGGGGAAGCAGTGAGCAAACAGCCGACAGCGCTGATTGTCGATGACGAGCCCGACATCCGGGAGCTGCTCGCCATCACGCTGACACGCATGGGGATCGACAGCGTCGCGGCGGCGAATCTCGCCGAGGCTCGCGATCTGCTGAAGCGCGGCGGATTTCATCTGTGCCTGACCGACATGAGGCTGCCGGACGGCAACGGCCTCGAACTGGTCGCGCACATACAAAGCAATCACCCGAATCTGCCGGTGGCAATGATCACGGCCCACGGCAACATGGAGTCGGCCATCCAGGCGCTGAAGAGCGGGGCTTTCGACTTCGTGACGAAACCCGTCGACCTTTCGGTGCTGCGCCGTCTGGTCGAAACCGCGCTCAAGCTCGACGAACAGCGTCAGGAGGCCGGCCGCTCGACTCTGATAGGAGAGTCGGCCGGTGTGCGCGAGCTGCGCGCCAAGATTGCCAAGCTCGCGCGCAGCCAGGCGCCCGTCTACATCAGCGGCGAGTCCGGGACCGGCAAGGAGCTGGTGGCGCAGATGATCCACGAGCAGGGTCCGCGCGCGGGCCAGCCATTCGTGCCCGTGAACTGCGGCGCCATCCCGCACGATCTCATCGAGAGCGAGCTCTTCGGTCACAAGAAGGGCAGCTTCACCGGTGCGGTTGCCGACAAGCCCGGGCTGTTCCAGAGCGCACAGGGGGGGACGCTGTTCCTCGACGAGGTGGCCGACCTGCCGCTTTCGACGCAGGTGAAGCTGCTGCGCGCTATCCAGGAGCGCGCGGTGCGGCCGGTGGGCGCGCAGACCGAGGTGAAGGTGGACGTGCGCATCCTGAGCGCCACTCACAAGAATCTGGCGGCCATGGTCACGGCCGGCAGTTTCCGGCAGGACCTCTACTACCGGATCAACGTTATCGAGGTGCACGTGCCGCCGCTGCGGGAGCGCGCCGACGACATACCGCTGCTCGTGGATTTCATCGTCACGCGGCTCGCGCGCCCTCGCCGTCGTGGATGCCATCGCCCGAAAGAAGGAGATCATCGCAGCCGGCGATGGACCGGTGCTGCTCGACACGCTCACCTACCGGTACACGGGCCATTCGCCTTCCGACGCATCCTCGTATCGCGACAAGGCGGAAGTCGAGGAGTGGCAGAGCCAGGATTCCATTGAACACTATGCCGAGCAGCTCAAGGAAGCCGGTCTGGCCGACGATGCCGCTCTGGAGAAGATCAAAGCGGAAGCCGCCGAGCGGGTGCTCCAAGCCTACAAGCTCGCCACCGATTTGGACGTATCGCCACGCACCAACCTCTACACAGTGGGCTGCCTGCTCGACCGCACCATGCTCTCCAACCAG
>CAZTPK010000232.1:0-4234 GCA_964614765.1 uncultured Gammaproteobacteria bacterium | reverse complement strand
ACATGATCAAGGGCAAGCAGGGCCGCTTCCGCCAGAACCTGCTCGGCAAGCGCGTGGATTATTCCGGCCGCTCGGTGATCGTGGTCGGCCCGACGCTCAAGCTGCACCAGTGCGGACTGCCGAAGAAGATGGCGCTGGAGCTGTTCAAGCCCTTCATCTTCGCCAAGCTCGAGCGGCTCGGCATGGCCACCACCATCAAGGCCGCCAAGAAGATGGTCGAGCGCGAGGGACCGGAGGTATGGGACATCCTCGAGGATGTCATCCGCGAGCACCCCGTGATGCTCAATCGGGCGCCCACGCTGCACCGCCTCGGCATCCAGGCCTTCGAACCGGTTCTGGTGGAGGGCAAGGCCATACAGCTGCACCCGCTCGTATGCTCGGCGTTCAACGCCGACTTCGACGGCGACCAGATGGCCGTGCATGTACCGCTGTCGATCGAGGCGCAGCTCGAGGCGCGCACGCTGATGATGTCGACCAACAACATCCTGTCGCCGGCCAACGGCGATCCGATCATCGTTCCCACGCAGGACGTCGTGCTCGGACTCTATTACATGACGCGCGAGCGCGTCGGCGCGAAGGGTGAAGGCATGGTCTTTGACGACGTGGAGGAGGTGCATCGCGCCTACGAGGGGCGCGATGCCGAGCTCCAGGCCAAGGTCAAGGTGCGCATGCGCATCGGCATCGACGACGGCGATGGCAACGTGCGGTACGAGACCAGACTCGTGGATACCACGGTGGGCCGGGCCCTGCTGGCGGGACTGCTCCCCGAGGGCATGCCGTTCGAGCTGGTCAACCGCGACCTGAACAAGAAGGCCATCTCCAACCTCATCAACTCCTGTTATCGGCGCAAGGGCCTGAAGGACACCGTCATCTTTGCCGACCAGATCATGTACACGGGGTTCCACCACGCCACGCGCGCGGGTGTTTCCATCGGCGTCGACGACATGGTCGTTCCGGAGGAAAAATCGACCATCCTTGCCGAGGCCGAGAAGGGCGTGAAGGAGATCGAGCAGCAGTATGCCTCTGGTCTGGTCACCTACGGCGAACGCTACAACAAGGTGGTCGACCTGTGGTCGCACGCGAACGACCAGGTCGCCAAGGCGATGATGGAGAAGCTGGGCTCCGACATGGTGAAGACGCGCGATGGCAAGGAGGTCAAGCAGGCCTCCTTCAACTCCATCTTCATGATGGCCGACTCCGGCGCGCGCGGCAGCGCTGCGCAGATCCGTCAGCTCGCCGGTATGCGCGGCCTGATGGCCAAGCCGGACGGCTCCATCATCGAGACGCCGATCACCGCGAACTTCCGCGAGGGTCTCGACGTGCTGCAGTACTTCATCTCGACCCACGGCGCCCGCAAGGGTCTGGCGGATACCGCCCTGAAGACCGCGAATTCCGGTTATCTCACCCGCCGACTGGTGGACGTGGCGCAGGACCTGGTGGTTACCGAGGAGGATTGCGGCACCGCCGAGGGCCTGACCATGAACCCGGTCATCGAAGGCGGCAACGTGGTCGAGGCGCTGCGCGATCGAGTTCTCGGACGCGTCACCGCTGAAGACCTCTACAAGCACGACAAGCTGGTCGTCGAGGCCGGCACCCTGCTGGATGAGCGTCTGGTGGCGAAGCTCGACGAGGTCGGTATCGATCAGGTCAAGGTGCGCTCCCCGATCACCTGCGAGACGCGCTACGGCGTCTGCGCCAAGTGCTACGGTCGCGATCTCGCGCGCGGACACCTGGTCAACGTCGGCGAGGCGGTGGGCGTCATCGCCGCGCAGTCCATCGGGGAGCCTGGCACGCAGCTGACGATGCGTACGTTCCACATCGGTGGCGCGGCCTCCCGCGCGGCGGCGGTGTCCAGCATCGAGGTCAAGTCCAAGGGCACCATACGGCTGCAGAACGTAAAGACCCTCACGCAGGAGACCGGGAAGTTCGTGGTCGTCTCCCGTTCCGGCGAACTGGCGGTCATGGACGACGCCGGTCGCGAGCGCGAGCGCTACAAGCTGCCGTACGGCTCGGTGCTCAGCGTCGCCGACAAGGAGAAGGTCGACTCGGGCCAGACGGTCGCGAGCTGGGATCCGCACAGCCACCCGGTCATCTCGGAGGTGGCCGGCACCGCCGTGTGGTCCGATATCGTCGAGAATGTGACGGTCACGCGCGTTGTTGACGACATCACCGGTCTGACCGACCTCATTGTCACCGAGGCGGCCAAGCGCGGCCCCGGCGCCAAGGACATGCGGCCGATGATCAAGCTGGTCGACGAGAAGGGCAATTCGCTGAAGATCCCGGGCACCGAGCAGCCGGCGCACTACTACCTCCTGCCGAACACGGTCATCAAGGTCGAGGACGGCGGCAAGGTCCGGGTGGGCGACATCCTCGCCCGCATCATGCAGGAGGCGCTGAAGACCCGCGACATCACCGGCGGTCTGCCCCGGGTGGCCGACCTGTTCGAGGCCCGCAAACCCAAGGAACCGGCCGTCCTGGCCGAGACCTCCGGCGTGGTCAGCTTCGGCAAGGACACCAAGGGCAAGCAGCGGCTGATCATCACCGACAAGGACGGCGCCCAGACGGAGGTGCTCATTCCAAAGTGGCGTAACGTCACTGTCTTCGAGGGCGAGCACGTGGAGAAGGGCGAGGTCATCGTCGACGGTGCCCCGGACCCGCACGACATCCTGCGGCTGAAGGGCATCCACGCCCTTTCGAACTACATCGTCAACGAGGTGCAGGACGTCTACCGCCTGCAGGGCGTGAAGATCAACGACAAGCACATCGAGATCATCGTCCGGCAGATGCTGCGCAAGGTGGAGATTATTGAACCAGGCGGTACAATTTTCCTCCGCGGCGAGCAGGCCGAGAAGGAGCGCATCGTGGAGGCCAATGCGGCTGCGGTGGCTGAAAACAAGGAGCCGGCACGCTACGAGCAGCTTCTGCTCGGCATCACCAAGGCCTCCCTGGCCACGGAATCGTTCATCTCGGCGGCCTCCTTCCAAGAGACGACCCGGGTGCTCACCGAGGCCTCGGTCATGGGCAAGCGGGACGAACTGCGGGGCTTGAAGGAGAACGTCATCGTCGGCCGCCTCATCCCGGCTGGGACAGGCTACGCCTACCACTCCGAGCGCCGCCGCAAGCGTAATCTGCCCAAGGAAGACATCAAGGCGACCGCGGCCGCGGCCTTGAGCGCGATGGTCGAGGAACTGGAGGTCGCGGAGCGCCAGAAGAGCGCCTGACGCCGGCAGAAAAAGACCTGTGTCGCTGTTGACAGACAGCGACACAGGTCACTAGAATTCCGCCTCTTTTTCGGACGGGTTTCACCGATTTGGTGGGGCTCGCCGGTTGCCGTTGTCGGGGCTGGAGTAACCCTCGTTCCACTAACCTAATGATTCGCTGCGCGAATCCAGCGCGGCGGGGATGTGTTCATGGCGACTATCAATCAATTGGTGCGAAAGCCGCGACGGCGTCAGCGCGTGAAGAGCAAGATGCCGGCGCTGGAAGGTTGTCCGCAGAAGCGCGGCGTGTGCACGCGCGTCTATACGACCACCCCGAAGAAGCCGAACTCCGCCCTGCGCAAGGTCGCCAAGGTGCGCCTGACCAACGGGCAGGAAGTCATTACTTATATAGGCGGCGAGGGTCATAACCTGCAGGAACACTCGGTCATCCTCATCCGAGGCGGGCGCGTCAAGGACCTGCCGGGCGTGCGCTACCACACCGTGCGCGGCACCTTGGACACCTCCGGTGTAAACGACCGTCGCCAGGGGCGTTCGAAGTACGGCGCCAAGCGTCCCAAGTCCTGAACCACATCGACCCAATCCTGAGTTCGCCTCATGTCCCGAAGAAGAGTCAGCGCAAAACGCGTCATCCTCCCGGATCCGAAGTTCGGCAGCGAGAAGCTGGCGAAGTTCGTCAACGTGGTAATGCAAAGCGGCAAGAAGTCGGTGGCAGAACGCATCGTCTACGGAGCCCTCGAACAGCTCGGGGCAAAGGGCAAGGGCGACCCGCTGGAGTTGTTCGACAAGGCGCTCGACAACGTCCAGCCGCGCGTCGAGGTCAAGTCCCGGCGCGTCGGCGGCGCCACCTATCAGGTGCCGGTCGAGGTTCGCGCCAGCCGTCGCCAGGCGCTCGCGATGCGTTGGCTGGTGGATGCAGCCCGTTCGCGCGGCGATAAGAGCATGGGCTTGCGCCTGGCCGACGAGATGCTGGATGCCGCCGAGAACCGCGGTAACGCCGTGCGCAAGCGGGAAGA
>CAZTPK010000231.1:0-4254 GCA_964614765.1 uncultured Gammaproteobacteria bacterium | reverse complement strand
GGATTGAACGAGTCCGTCATTGACGTCAGGGGCGTGCGTAAACGTTACGGCGAGGTGCTAGCCGTCGACGACGTCAGCTTCGGCGTATCGGCCGGAAGGCTCTACGGGCTCATCGGCCACAACGGCGCCGGCAAGAGCACGCTCATCAAGCTGATGCTCGGCCTGCTCGCGCCCGACGCCGGGTCGATCACGATCCTGGGCGAACCGGTGCTCGGACCGCGCTTTCGCGAGGTGCGCCGGCGCATCGGCTATCTGCCCGAGAACGTGAGCCTCTACGACAATCTGAGCGGAGCCGAGACGCTGCGTTTCTACGCCGACATGAAGGCCGTCGATCCGCGCGGCTGCGCCGCGCTGCTGGAGCGACTGGAACTCTCACACGCCGCGCATCGCCCGGTGCGCACCTATTCCAAGGGGATGCGGCAGCGGCTGGGGTTCGCGCAGG
This sequence comes from uncultured Gammaproteobacteria bacterium, assembly GCA_964614765.1. Lineage (GTDB taxonomy): Bacteria > Pseudomonadota > Gammaproteobacteria > JAJPIJ01 > JAJPIJ01 > JAJVHZ01. The sequence continues at coordinate 3,812 of CAZTPK010000231.1, read as the reverse complement.
CGCTGCTCGGCGATCCGCGCGTGCTGTTCCTGGACGAACCCACCAGCGGCCTGGACCCGGAGGGCATACGCGAGTTCTATCGACTGCTGCAATCGCTCAAGCAGGACGGCGTCACCGTACTGCTGTCGTCGCACAACCTCGCCCAGTTGCAGGACCGCGTCGACGGCCTCGCGCTCATCCGAGGCGGCCGGCTGCAGGCCGCGGGAACCGTTCAGCAGCTGCGCGAGGCGCTCGATCTGCCGGTCAGGATCCACGCCGCCTGGCATCCGCACCTCAACGGCAGCCCTCAGGACCTCCTGAGCGGATTCGGCGGCTGCACGATCGACACGCGGGAGGATGGCGAGTGCACGATCACCTGCTCGCAGCGTGACAAGGTCGGCGTACTCTCTGCGCTGCTCGCGGCGGAGCATGCGCCGCGCGACCTGCGTGTGCAGGAACCCTCGCTCGAGGACGTATTCCTCGGCTACTGCACCGTGCCGGAGCAGGTCGATAATGCGCAGGTTTGATCCACGGGTCGTGCTGGTGCTGGCGCGCAAGGAGTTCTGGGACCGCCTGCGCAACAAATGGATCGTCGCGGTCGCCGGCATCTTCACGGCATTCGCCCTGGTCATCGCGTATTTCGGGACGGCCCAGGGGGGCGCCGTGGGCTTCCACGGCATGGACGTGACCATCACCAGCCTCGTCAGCCTCGTCATCTACCTCGTGCCGCTCATCGCCCTGATGCTGGGCTACGACGCCGTGGTCGGCGAGCGCGAGCGCGGCTCCCTCGATCTGCTGCTCTCCCAGCCCATCTCGCGCCTCGAGCTGCTGCTCGGGAAGTATCTGGGCCTGGCCGCCGCCCTGGCGATCTCCACGGTGGCCGGCTTCGGTCTGGTGGGCGTCGTGCTGTCCTACGGCGTGGGCCTGCCGGCGCTCGCGCGTTACGGCGGTTTCGTGCTCAGCACGCTGGCGCTCGGCTGCGCGTTCCTGAGCCTGGCGGTGCTGCTGTCGGTGAAGGCCGCCAACCGGGTGACGGCGAGCGGCATGGCCATCGCCTCATGGTTCCTGCTGGTGCTGGTCTACGATCTGGTTCTGCTCGGCCTGATGGTGGCCACCTCCGGCCAGCGCTACGCCGACGTGTTCCCTGCGCTGCTGCTGCTGAATCCCGCCGACGTCTTCCGCATCCTCAACGTCTACGCGATGGAGGAGATGCGCGCGCTGTACGGACTGGCCACCGCGATGCCGGACGCCCTCGCGAACCCCTGGCTGCTGGGCGCGGTGATGCTGGCGTGGATCGTCGTGCCGCTCGCGCTGGCCTATCGATCCTTTCGCACACCGTAGGAGATGCCATGACAGTAATGACCGCCACGCTCCGCTCGCGCCGCGCGTACTCGCTGGCGCTCATGGTGGCACTCGCCGCCTGCGGCAAGGCGCCGACCTCCACGACGCCCGTCGAGATCGGCGACGACACCGCCTGCGCACTGGACGGCATGCTGCTGCGCGACTACCCGGGACCGAAGGCGCAGTTGCAGTACGCGGAGAGCGAGCCGGAGTTCTTCTGCGATACGGTGGAGATGTTCTCGATGCTACTGAAGCCCGAGCAGGCCAGGCGCGTCGTCGCCGCCTATACCCAGGACATGGCGAAGGCCGACTGGGACCAGCCGATCGATCAATGGATCGACGCACGCCAGGCGTTCTACGTCCAGGGCAGCGACATGATGGGTTCCATGGGTCCCACCTTTGCGGCCTTCGGCCGCCGCGAGGACGCCGAGGCCTTCGCGCGCAAGCACGGCGGCAAGGTGCTGCGCTACGAGGAGGTCACGCCCGAGATGGCGGACCTGCGAGGCGGCGCACATCACGACGAGCGGATGTAGCGGATTGCGGTTCGCCGCGTTTCCGACGCGCTTCAGACCGGCACGCCGTGGGCGCCGGAACCTCTCTGGCACCCCTCGGGTGGAGTCGGCACAGCGATGGGGCCTTGTGCTGCCGAGCGGTTACGGCATCGTGCCGCCCCATGGCAATTGTCAGTCTGCTGAACGGCGAGCTCGCCTACGGTCTGCAGCCGCTGCTCGGCGTCGCCTCGCTGTCCGTTGAAAAGGGCGAGCGGATCGGCCTCATCGGCCGCAACGGCACCGGCAACTCATCCCTCCTGAGGGTCATCCACGGCACCGAGACGCTTCCGGGCGGCGAGTTGCGGCGTCAGGCCGGCCTGCACATCGCCTGTGTCGAGCAGGAACCGCAGCTGCCCGCAACCGTCGGCCTACGCGAGGCGCTGCAGCGATGCGGCGGCATCGCGGGGATCCACGACGACGGCGAGCGCTGGAGCGCGGAGGCTCGACTCACCGAGTTCATGGATCGCTTCGGGGTCCGCGGCGAGATCGACCCGGCGAAGCTCTGAAGAAGTCCATCCTGGACTTCTCAGGGCACGGTCGGCAAGAAGTGTGATCCTTACCGACACTCATTCTCAATGATCTGCGGCCACAGAAGATGGCGGTGCGTCCATGCAGCGCAGGAAGCTCCGCCTTTTGCGGAGCGTCCCTAGGCCACCGCGACGAGGGCCTGCAGCATCGCGAACAGCACGGGAGTCGCAACGACACCGTCGCTCGCGTTGACGACGACCATCTCGGTCTGCGGGTTCACCACCGCTGCCAGGAGACCGGCCAGCCCGGTCTTTTTACGTTTCCGTATGCGACCCAACAGCCTCCGCCAGCGATTGGACGAGAGCACCCTTGCGGCGGCCGTTCCAAGGACCCCGCCCGGGAGCAGGCATGCGTCACGGCGCACGTCGAACACTGCGCCGCCAGCCTGCTGCTTGTACTCCACGCTGCCGGTGCCCATGTCGATCGTGCGCACGCCGCGCTCGATGCCTTCCTGCGTGTACGCCATGTAAAGCATCCAGCCCAGCCCGCACTTTGCATGCTCCTTGTCGTACTGTCCGGCGTAGAGGTAACGGACGGTGCCGAGCGTGATCACCACGTCGAATGCGACGGGTTTGTCGCCGATGTACGCCACCCAGAAATCGACGTCGCGGCGCGAGGGGGCATCCCGATCGCAGAGATGCCGCCAGAACCTCAATTGGGCGTCCGTCCCGAAACGCAATCGCCCGTCGGCAGCCGACGCGAGCCAGGACCGCGATTCCACGAGCTGGCACTCCTCGAGGATCCTGCCCAGCCGCTCACCGGTCGGATTGGCGTAGCGCTCGATGCGCATCGTCCCCTCCCGTTCCAGCCGCCGCTGGCGCGAGGCGATGCGACTGAGGTTCCTGGAGGTTCGCACCCGCTCCTGGAACTGCGCCACGGTAGTGGGCAGGTTCGCGGCGTACACCGCCGCGGTCGTCACAAAGGCCGCCAGCCGCCCGGTCCGCCGCGCGATGTGATGCATCAGCATGGCAACCTCGGGGAAGCTGGTATCGACCGGGCCAAGGCGGAGCGCCTGCAGCCAGACGTGCATCGATACCAGCTTGCGCGCGAAGGCCTCGGTGACCTCGGCCGCTACGCGCGGGTGACACACGAATCCGCGCAACGGTTCGTAGGGACCCGCGAGCATCCACAGGCGAAAGACACCATAGCGCTTGCAGGCCAGCGGCAGGATGCCCACGAGTTCGCCATCGCAGTCGTGAGCGAGCAGCACTCGAGTCTCCCCGGACCAGCGCCCGCCCTTGGCCTCGTACCGCAGCCAGGCATCGAAATACTCGAAGCTGAACAGTTGCTGATGGTCCGGCGCCCGCCGCAGACAGCGCTCCCAGGCATCGCGAATGTCTGGCAGGGCGCCGTGACGTCCACCGAGGACGGTCACCGTGACCCTGCCGCTCGCACGGTCCGGCCGTGCGTCCG
>CAZTPK010000230.1:0-4273 GCA_964614765.1 uncultured Gammaproteobacteria bacterium | reverse complement strand
GCCGCGTCCCGCGCCTGCGGCCGTCGGTGGCGCTCGCCCCGCATGTCGCGCGTCTGCTGCTCGAGCCCGGCGGCGCGAGCGCGCGCAGCACGGTCGATGCGGCCGTGCAGCGCCATGCCGCCAAGGCGCTCAGACGCCAGTTGCTGCAGCTCGACGGGCGCAACGTGCGTGACGGAGCGGTGCTGGTGGTCGACAACGCCAGCGGCGAGGTGCTCGCCTACGTCGGTAATGCCGGCAACAACGCCGATGCCGTGTACGTCGACGGCATCCGGGCGATGCGACAGGCCGGCTCGACGCTCAAGCCGTTTCTCTACGGACTGGCCATCGACCAGCGCCGCATGACGGCCGCCTCGCTGCTCGAGGACGCGCCGATGAACCTGCTGACGCCCACCGGCCTCTACGTGCCGCAGAACTACGACCGGGAGTTCCGCGGCTGGGTCAGCGCCCGCACGGCATTGGCCAGTTCGCTGAACGTGCCCGCCGTGCGCACCCTGATGCTGGTCGGTGTGGAGGCCTTCGCCGACCAGTTGCGGCGGCTGGGGTTCGCCGGGATCACCGAATCCGGCGACTATTACGGCTATTCGCTGGCGCTGGGATCGGCCGAGGTGAGTCTGTGGCAGCTGGTGAACGCCTATCGCGCGCTCGCCAACGGCGGGCGCTACGGCGCAATGAGCCTGCGGCCGGAGGACAGCGCGGCGCGTCCGCCCTCGCGCGAGGTGCTGTCGCCGGGCGCCGCCTTTATCGTCGGCGACATCCTGGCCGAGCGCGGCGCGCGCGCCGCGACCTTCGGCCTCGACAATCCCGTGGCGCTGCCGTTCCCGGCCGCGGTTAAGACCGGCACCAGCAAGGACATGCGCGACAACTGGTGCATAGGCTACAGCCCTCGCTACACCGTGGGCGTGTGGATCGGCAATTTCGATGGCGAGGCCATGCACGAGGTCTCCGGCATCACCGGCGCCGCGCCGGTGTGGGCCGAGGTGATGCAGTATTTGCATCAGGGACGGAAGACGGTGGCGTCGCCGCCGCCGGACTCCGTGGTCACGGTGCGCACCGATTTCCGGCCGCGGGTGGAGCCGCCGCGGCAGGAGCTCTACCTGCGCGGCACGGAGATGCCGCTCGTGGCGCTCAACGCCGGCGGGGCGCGTGTGCCCCGCATCGCCTATCCGGCAGAAGGCACAGTCCTCGCGCTGGACCCGGACATCCCGGCCGATCGCCAGCGGGTGTTCTTCGCCATGGAACCGGCGTCGGCGACGGCGAAGTGGCGGCTCGACGGCGCCGTGTTCGCGGCCGGGCAAGGTTGGCGTCCACGCGTCGGCGCGCACTCCCTGCGGCTGGTCGATACCGAGGGTCGCGTGCTCGACCAGGTACGCTTCGTGGTGCGCGGCCGCGCGCCCTGATACCGCGCCCCCATGAACCTGAGCTGGCGACCGCTGCGCGAGGAAGAGATCGGAGTGCTGCTGCCGATGATGGAGGCGTTCGCTCGTGGCGAGGGGCGGCCGTTCGAACGCGCGCGCGCCGAGCGCAATCTGCGCTACCTGCTCGGGCATCCGATCTTCGGGGGAGTCTGGTTCATCTGCCAGGACGACGCCCGCATCGGCTACCTCGTGGTCACGCTCGGCTACAGCTTCGAGTTCGGCGGCCACGATTCCTTCATCGACGAGATCTACGTGCTGCCCGAGCACCGCGGCAGGGGCGTCGGCAGCCGCTCGCTCGCCTTCGCCGAGGCGGCCGCCGGCAGTCTCGGCGCCACCACGTTGCACCTGGAGGCCGCGCGCCGCAGCGGTGGCCCAGTGGAGTTCTACGCGCGCTGCGGCTACGTCGATCGCGGCTACCAGCTGATGAGCAAGCGCCTGTCCACCCGGTGACGGGCTGCCGAGGCTCATCCTCGGATCGCCGCGGCGGCGCGGCGCTTGCAGACCTCTCGCCATGCCCGCCGTCGCGTGTCAGCGCGGGCGCAGTCAATTCCCTGTCGCTGCCGCGGCCCGTTAATCCCTAAGCCGCTGTCCGCTCAAGGCTATTTTCCGTGGCATGACGATTGCTCCACGCCCTGCATCCACTCATCCGAGTATCAGTCGATGGCAGAGGCAAAGAAGGACGACGCGCCCGCCGAAGGAGGCAAGGGCGGCAAGAAGAAGATGATCGTCATCATCGCCGCGATCCTGGCGGTGCTCGCGGCGGGCGCCGGCGGCGGGTACTTCTACCTGCAGAAGCAGAAGGAGACCGCGGAGCAGGCCAAGAAGAAAAAGAAGAAGTCCAAGGCCGCCGAGGACGAGGAAAGTGCCGCGGACGAGGAGGCTGCCGATGACGAGGCGGTCGACGCGGATGCCACCGAGGAGGAGACCGACGGCGGCGATGAGGAGGCGGCAGCCGACGAGGAGTCGGGCAGCGACGAGGAGGCCGCTGCTGACGAGGAAGGCGGCGAGGAGCAGACCTCCGAGGAGGAAGGCGGCGAGGAGGGCGCGGAGGAGGCGGCGTACCTGCCGCTCGCGCCGGCCTTCGTCGTGAACTTCCAGCCCGGGGCCAACGGCGAGAAGCCCAAGGCCAGGTTCCTGAGCGTGGAGATCGAGGCCGTGCCGTCGAGCCCGGAGCTCGCGGAGAAGATCAAGACGCACATGCCGGCGATACGCAACGCGGTGATCCTGCACCTGAGCAGGCAGACCTACGAAACGCTGATCACGCCGGAGGGGAAGGAGGCGCTGCGCAGCGACGTGCTGCTGGAGATCCAGAAAGTGTTGAAGAAGACAATCAAGAAGAAGGGCATCAAGGAAATCTATTTCACCAGCTTCGTGATGCAGTAACGAACCGGATACAGGACCATGGCGAATTCCGACCTGCTCTCGCAAGACGAGATCGACGCGCTGCTCAACGGCGTCGATAACGGCGCGGTAAACACCAAGGACGACGACCAGGGCGCCGATGGCGGCGTGCGCGGCTACGACTTCACCAGCCAGGACCGCATCGTCCGCGGCCGCATGCCCACGCTGGAGATGATCAACGAGCGCTTCGCGCGCAATTTCCGCATCAGCCTTTTCAACATGCTGCGCCGCTCGCCCGTCATATCGGTGGAGGCGGTGCGCATGAGCAAGTTCAACGAGTACGTGCATTCCCTGTTCATGCCGTCGAACCTGAACATGTGCAAGGTGCGCCCCCTGCGCGGCACGGCGCTGGTGGTGTGCAATCCGAAGCTGGTGTTCACCCTCGTGGACAATTTCTTCGGCGGCGACGGCCGCTGGCACGCCAAGATCGAGGGCCGCGAGTTCACCGCCACCGAAATGCGCGTCGTGCACAAGGTCCTCGACCTGGTGTTCCGGGATCTCGCCGAGGCCTGGGAGCCGGTGTTCAAGGTGAGCTTCGAATACGTGAGCTCCGAGATGAACCCGCAGTTCGCCAACGTGGTCTCGCCGAGCGAGGTCGTGGTGATCTCCTCCTTCCAGATCGAGCTGGAGGGCGGCGGCGGCGAGCTGCACGTGATGCTTCCGTACGCGATGATCGAGCCGATACGCGAGATTCTCGATGCCGGCGTGCAAAGCGATACCAACGACCGCGACGAGCGCTGGATCAACTCGCTGCGCGAGGAGATCCGCTCCGCGACCGTCACCATCGACAGCACGCTCGCGAAGACCGAGATAACGGTGCGCGAGCTCATGGAGATGAAGCCCGGCGACGTCATCCCGCTGGACATACCCGACAGCCTGCTCGCCAAGGTCGAGGGCGTGCCGGTGTTTCGCGGCCGCCTGGGCGCATCGCGCGGCATGAAGGCGCTGCAGGTCATCGAACCGATCCGTTCCCGACAGAACACCATCAATGATTCAGGAGTTGCAGCATGAGCGAGGCAGAATTGGCAGAAGCGGGCGCCGCAGAGGACTGGGCAGCCGCGATGGCGGAGCAGGCTGCCGCGGAGGCCGGTCAGACGGCCGGCGCGGCGAAGGACAACGTCCAGCCCGCGCCGCTCGCGGATCTGAAGCCCAGTGCGGTCCGCAGCGACGCCCCCGCGAACCTCGAGGCGATACTGGACATCCCCGTGACCCTGTCGGTGCAGATCGGCGCGACCAAGATCATCATACGCAACCTGCTTCAGCTCAATCAGGGATCGGTCGTGGAACTCGACCGGCTGGCCGGCGAGCCGCTCGACGTGCTCGTCAACGGCACGCTGGTCGCCCATGGAGAGGTCGTGGTGGTCAACGAGAAGTTCGGCATCCGCCTGACGGACGTCGTCAGCGCGCAGGAACGTGTGCGCAAGCTGCAGTAGCCGCGGACCGGGGAAGCCTCGATG
>CAZTPK010000229.1:0-4280 GCA_964614765.1 uncultured Gammaproteobacteria bacterium | reverse complement strand
GTGCGGATCCTCGTGGCGCGCCGCGTATCCGCCAGCACCGCAAGCCAATCGCCCCACGCCGAGCCGCTCGCTCCGGCCCGCCCCCGCGCCGCCGCCGGCAGCCCGCGGCGCGCCTCCCCCTCCGTCAGGTAACCGAGCCACATCAGGGCGTCGTGCAGCTCGTCGGCGTCGGTGGCGTCGGGCCAGGCCTCCGTGCGCACGCGGGCGATCGCCTCCGGATCGAGTCGCCCGAGATCCGAGGCGGTCTCCGGGTCCAGCCAGCGCCGGCTGGCGACCGCCTGGGTGCGGCGCTCCTCCAGCGGCGCGTCGTCCAGGAAGGCGTAGGGACGCGCCGCGAGTATCTCCGCGGCCAGCGGCGAGGGCTCGGTGAGGTCACGGGCGACGATGCGGCGGTTGCCGGCGTATATCGAGCGCAACAGCTCCTCCAGCGCCTCGATGTCCATGGCCTCGTGCAGGCAATCGGCGATCGTCTGGCTGACCAGAGGGTGATCGGGGATCTCGCGCCTGCCGCCGAGGATGTTCTCGAAGCAGGCGCGGCCGTCCGGGAACACCACCGCCATCAGGTCCTCGGCGCGCATGCGCTGCAACCGCGGCGGAACCTTCTTGCCGCCGCTGTAGCGCGGCACCGCCAGCGCGATCCCGGTGTTCCAGCGCCAGCGCGCGTTGAACATGGGCGCGTCGAGCAACGCCTGGACCAGCACCTCGCGCACCGTGTTCGGGTGCAGGAAGCGGTAGACGTCCTCGAGCGGAAAGCTGTGGGTCTCGCCGAGAGACAGGATGATCGCGTCCTCGGTGGCCGCCGCCTGCAGCTCGAAGTTGAACTTGCGGCAGAAGCTCTTGCGCAGGGCCAGGCCCCAGGCGCGGTTGAGCCGGCCGCCGAACGGCGAATGCAGCACCAGCTGCATGCCGCCCGCCTCGTCGAAAAATCGCTCGGCCACCAGCGTCTTCTGGGTCGGCAGCACGCCCAAGGCGCGCTTCGCCGCCATCAGGTAGTCGACGGCCTGCTCCGCCGCAGCCGGCGGCACCCCCGGCCTGGCGCCCAGCCAGGCGAGCAGGCGCTCGCGCGCCGGCTGGTCCGCCGCCTCCGCCTCCCCCCAAGTGCGTTCGAACTCCACCCGCAGGCGCGACACCGCGCAGGACAGGGCATGCGTGCGGGCCGGCGCCTCGCCCAGCCAGAACGGGATCGACGGCGGCTGGCCGTGCGCATCCTCCACCCGCACCGTGCCCGCCTCCACCCGGAGGATGCGCCAGGAAGTGTTGCCGAGCTGAAAGATGTCGCCGGCCATGCTCTCGACGGCAAAGTCCTCGTTGACCGTACCGACGAAGGTGTTGGCCGGCTCCTCGCGGACCTCGTAATCGGCGTTGTCGGGGATGGCGCCGCCGCAGGTCACCGCTGTCAGCCTCGCCCCGCGGCGCGCGCGCAGGCGCCCGTGCACGGCGTCGCGGTACAGATACGCGCCGCGCCGCCCGCGGCGCGTGCTGTAACCCTCCGCCAGCATTCGCGTGAGCGCGCGGAACCTTTCCACGTCGAGGTCGCGATAGGGCCAGGCGCGCCGCAACGTCGCATGCAGACGCGCCTCGTCCCACTCCTCGGCCGCGACCGCGGCGACGATCTGCTGCGCAAGCACATCGAGCGGACCAGGCGGGATCTCCAGGGCGTCGAGCTCGCCGCGGTGCACCGCATCGAGCAGTGCCATGCATTCCAGCAGCTCATCGCGGCTGGTCGGGAACAGGCGCGCCTTCGGCAACGCGCCGACGGCGTGGCCGGCGCGCCCGGCGCGCTGCAGGAAAGCGCTGATGGAATGCGGCGAACCGATCTGGCAGACGAGATCGATGTCGCCGATGTCGATGCCCAGCTCCAGCGAGGCGGTCGCGACCATCACCTTCAGCTCGCCGTTCTTGAGCCGCTGCTCGGCATCGAGGCGGTGTTCGCGAGACAGGGATCCGTGATGAGCGGCGACCTGCTCGGCGCCCAGCCGCTCGCTCAGATGATGTGCGAGGCGCTCGGCGAGCCGGCGCGTGTTCACGAAGACCAGCGTCGATCGATGCGCCCGCGCGAACCCGGCGAGCCGGTCGTAGACCTCCGCCCAGACCTCGCCCGACATCACCGCCTCCAGCGGCGAGTCCGGCAGCGCCAGCTCCAGATCGCGATCGCGTTGATGACCCAGATCGATGATGCGGCAGGGCAGCGGCGCGCCCTCCGGATCCACGCCGGTGAGGAAGCGCCCGACCTCCTCGATCGGCCGCTGCGTGGCCGACAGACCGATGCGCGCCGGCGGACTTTGGCACAGCGCCGACAGCCGCTCCAGCGTCAGTGCCAGGTGCGCGCCGCGCTTGGTGCCGGCCATCGCGTGGATCTCATCGACGATGACCGTGCGCGTCGTGCGCAGCATGCGCCGGCCGCTGGCGCTGGTGACCAGGATGTACAGCGACTCCGGGGTGGTGACGACGATGTGCGGCGGCCGCCGCCGCATCAGGGCGCGGGCATGCGACGGCGTGTCGCCGGTGCGCACCGCCACCCGCACGTCGACATCGGCGATGCCGGACATCAGCAGCTCGTCGCGTATGCCGGCCAGCGGCGCCTGCAGGTTGCGCTCGATGTCGTTGCTCAGCGCCCGCAGCGGCGAGACGTACACGACGTGCGTCTCATCGGCGAGCCCGCGCTGCACGCCCTCGCGCACCAGCGCGTCGATGGCGCAGAGGAACGCCGCGAGCGTCTTGCCGGACCCGGTCGGCGCGGCGATCAGCGTATCACCGCCGCCGGCGATCGCCGGCCAGGCCTGCCGCTGGCATTCCGTGGGCTCGCCCAGCCTGGCGGCGAACCATCCGGCCACCGCCGGGTGAAAGCTCGCATTCATGATGTCGATACTACATCAGCGACGCGCTGGCGTGACGGGTCCGGCCGCTGCCGACGGCGCCGCGGAAGGCGCCCGCCGCCCGATTGCCGGCGCGCACCATGTCGTTGACAATGCCCGCCCTATGCTCAAGCTACTGGCACTGCTCTTCAGCGGGTTGAAGCTCGGCAAGCTGCTGACGACCGGCGGCACGATGCTGCTGTCGATGTTCACGTACGCCCTCGTCTTCGGATGGAAGTACGCCGTGGGCTTCGTGCTGCTGATCTTCTTCCACGAGATGGGACATTACATGGCCGCGCGGCAGCGCGGCCTGAACGTGGGGGCACCGACCTTCATCCCGTTCGTGGGCGCGTGGATACAGCTGAAGGACCTGCCGCACGACGCGGAGACCGAGGCCTATGTCGGCATCGCGGGGCCGGTCGCCGGCACGCTGGTATCGCTCGCCTGCTACTGCCTCGCCACCGTCAACGACAGCGCGCTGCTGCTGGCGCTGGCGTACGCCGGCTTCATGCTGAACCTGTTCAATCTCATCCCGCTCTCGCCCATGGACGGCGGGCGGATCACTGGCGTCATCTCCCCGAAGGTGTGGTGGGCGGGAGTGCCGATCCTGGCCGGGCTGTTCGTGATGAATCCCAGCCCCATGCTGATCCTGATCGCGCTGCTCGCGATTCCGCATCTCATGGCAAGCCGCAACGCGGCGTTATCGAGCGCGGCCGCCTATTACGACGTGCCGGCGACCACGCGCTGGAACTACGCGGCGTGGTACCTCGGACTGACGGCGTTTCTCGCCATCATGACCCATGAACTGCACAACGAGCTGATGGCGTTGCGCGCTTGAACAGCACGGAGGGGGCATCGAGGGGCCTGGCCTCTGCCGCGGACTCGACCATCTCTGCGGAGATTCAGGCTTCCCTCGATTTCTGTCCCGGCGCGCTTCGGGACAGTGACAGGATACCAGCGGAGATCCCGATCAGGTCCCACGGCCTTTGCGGACGCGGGACTGGGGCGCCTCGATGTCGAGCGTAGCAGTGGGAAACGTAGCCGGACGTCACGGCAGCGCGAAGAACAGGATGTCCCGCGCGCGGTGGCAGGGTCCGCGACCGGAGGGGCGCGCGCCGACCCGGCTTTCCGCCCTGCCGTTTGGATCCGCGCGCGGCGGACGCGAGCGATGCGGCGTTCAGCCCGTCTTGGCGACGGCCGTGCCGCCGCGGCTCAAGAGCTCGCGGATCTCCGAACGGCACGAGCCGCAGTTGGTGCCGGCATTGAGCCTGCGCCCTATGGCCTCCACGGTGCGGCAGCCCTCCGCCGCCGCGGCGAGTATCGTGTTGCGGCCGACCGCGAAACAGGCGCAGACGATCGGCCCGGCGTCGCGCGCATTCTTCGCCGGTCGGCCGCTCAGCAACGCCCGCCGGTCCTCCACCGACA
>CAZTPK010000228.1:0-4284 GCA_964614765.1 uncultured Gammaproteobacteria bacterium | reverse complement strand
CCATTGACCCGCGGTCTGCACGCCCTCGGCGATGACCCTCATCCCGAGCTGCTTTGCCAGCTCGATGGAATTCTCGACGATGGCGCGCGCCACGCCGTCGGTCTCGGCCGCCTGCACGAACTGCATATCGATCTTCAGCTCCGTGAACGGCAGCCGGTGCAGCGATTCCAGCGAGGAGTAGCCCGTGCCGAAGTCGTCGATGGACAGATTGAATCCCTTGATGCGCAGCCGCGCCAGTATGTCGGCGGCCACCGTGGGCTGATTGGCCAACGAGGTCTCGGTGACCTCGAAGGCGATGCGGCGGTGCGCGATCCTGCACGCGGCGATGCGCGCCATGACGTGCTCGGGGAAGTGGACGTCGGAGAGGGCGCTGCCGGGTATGTTGATGGCGAGCGCGCCTTCGTAGCCGGCGCTCTCGGCCAGCTCGCGGTAGCCGGCCAGCGCCAGCTCCAGCACCCGCAGGGTGACCGGCATGGCGAACTCCTCGGCCTGCGCGAGGGGGATGAACTGTGCCGGGTGGATGAGGCCGTACTGCGGATGCTGCCATCGCACCAGCGCCTCCACACCGCACCAGCCACCGTCCGCGAACTCGATCTGCGGCTGAAAGTGCACGAGGAGCTCCCCGGCGTCGAGGGCCCGCCGCAGCTCGCCGGCGCTGACCTCCGGCCGCGCCGCGCCGCCGCCGGGCGTCGGCTGCTCGGCCTTCAGCAGCGCGAGCAGATCGGTGACGCTGAAGGGCTTGGAGAGCGCTCCCTCGACGTTCAACCCCAGGCCGGCCGCCAGACGCGCCGCCGTGCCGAGCACCCGCCGGTCGAAGCCGCTGATCAGGATGAGCCTGGCCTTGCAGCCCGTCTGCGCCAGCTCGCGTATCACCTCGATGCCGTCGATGTCCGGCATCGCGAGGTCCAGCGCGATCACGTCCTGGGTCTGCTGCAGGCCGGCGCGCAGTTCCGCCGCCGCACCGGCCTCCTGCACATCGAAGCCGGCCTGATGGCCGATGCGCCGCACCAGGGTGCGGATCCCGACCTCGTCGTCGATGACCAACAACCGCGGACGTGCCACGGTGGCCTCCTCATGCATGTTTATGGCCGCGAAACCAGGTATTGCCAAGACTCACCTCCTGCCGCCCGGCGCGGGCCGCGACGGCAAATTCCTGCGCGCCGGCTTGCCAGGCTGCGCCCCGGCGCCCGGGATGCGCGCACCGTTCCCCGGGCAATCCTCATGCCGGCAGGGCGTCGCGCTCATCGAGCTCCCGGCGCACGGCGCGCGCCAGCTCGTCCTGCCGGAACGGCTTTTCCAGCACCCTCCACTGCTGCTTGACGCCATCGAGCGCGTCGTCGGCGTAGCCGCTCATCAGCAGCACCCGGGTGCCGGGATGCCGCTGTGCGACCGTCCGCGCGAGCGCCGCGCCGTCCATCGGGCCTGGCATGACGACGTCGGTCAGCATCAGATCGAATCGTTCGGCCTGCATGCGCTTCAACGCCTCCTCGGGCGAGTCCGCCAGCGCCACGCGATAGCCGGCCGCAACCAGCCATTCACGGATGATCTTGCGCAGGTCGAACTCGTCGTCGACCACCAGCACCGACTCGCCCGCCCGCGCCGTCGGCCTGTCGCCCGGGGCCGCCGCGCCTTCCTCCTTCCGGACCGCCGTCGCCGCCACCGGCAGCACCAGTTTCACGCAGGTCCCCACACCCGCCGTGCTGCTGATGGTCGCGGTGCCGCCGGACTGGCGCGCGAAGCCGTAGACCATCGCCAGACCCAGCCCGGTGCCCTTCCCGCGCTCCTTGGTGGTGAAGAACGGATCGAAGGCGCGCTCGACCACCTCCGGCGGCATGCCGCAGCCGGTATCCTCCACCCGCACCTCGACGTAGGTCCCCGGGTCGAGGTCCGCGGCGAGGTGGGTATGGGCGGCATAGATGAGAGCCGTGCCGATGCGCAGCACGCCGCCGCCCGGCATGGCGTCCCGTGCGTTGATCACCGTGTTGAGCACGGCGTTGTTGAAGCCGCCCGGGTCGAGGTAGGCGTGCACACCGGGGACGCCGGGCTCCAGCCGCACTTCGACCCGCTTGCCGGCGGTCTGCCGCAGCAACGGCTCCATCTCGGTCAGGGCCGCGTCGACCTCCACGATCTTCGGCGCCAGCGCCTGGCGCCGCGCCACCGACAGCAGCGACTTGGTCACCTCCACACCGCGATGGGCCGCCGACATCGCGGTGCTGATGAGCTCGCGCGCCTCGGGATCCGTCTGCTCCTGCGACAGCAGGTCGAGACTGCCGATGATGATGCCGAGCATGTTGTTGAAGTCGTGCGCCAGGCCGCCCGTGAGCTGGCCGATGGCCTCCATGCGCTGCGCCTGCGCCAGTTGCTGTTCGGCCAGCACCCGGCTGCTGATGTCGCGTATGAAGCTGGTGAAGCGCCAGCGGCTGCCGATGCGCACGGCGCTCACCTGCAGCTCCACCGGGAATTCCTGCCCGCCCTTGCGCAGGGCGGTCATGCGCAGCACGCGGCCCATCACCCGCGGTTCGCCGCTGCGCAGGAAGCGGCGCATGCCCTCCACGTGCAGGTCACGGTACGCCGGCGGGATCATGGTCTCGTGCAGGTACCGGCCCATCACCTCCCCGGCCGGCCATCCGAAGAGCTGCTCGGCGCGCGGGCTCCACTCGACGATGCGGCCGTCCTCGTCGGCGGCGACGAAGGCATCCGGGGACGATTCGACGACGCTGCGATAGAGGATCTCGGTCTTGCGGCGCTCGGTGACGTCCCGGAACGACCACACCCGCCCGGCGACCACGCCGTCGCGCAGCAGCGGACTCGCGTAGCGCGCGATGAGCCGGCCGTCCTTGAGCTGCAGAAGGTGATAGTCCCGCCACTGCTCCTGGGAGTGCAGGTCCGCGGTCTTCGTGGGCAGCTCGACGGGGCTTGCCAGATGCGCCTGCACGTAGGCATGCAGCCTCTGGCCCCTCGCGGCGTCCAGAGCGTAGGAGGGAACGTTCCACATCTGCAGGAAACAGCGGTTGGCCACCAGGGCGCGCCCGCTCCTGTCCTCCACCAGGATGCCGTCGGAGGTCGATTCGATGACGTCGCGCAGGAACTGCTCGGCGTGCCGGCGCTCCGTGTTGTCGCGCACGATGACCAGCGCCGAGGCCCGTCCGTTGAAGATCATGCGCGAGGCGATGAGCTCGACCCACACCTCGCGCCCGTCGCGCCGACGCAGTCTGCCCTCGTACCGCCGCGGCGGCGGATTGCCGCCGCCGATGCCTTGCTCGTAGCGCTGGATGACGAGGTCCCAGAAGTCCGGCGCGAACATGTCGGTGAGCGGCAGCCCGATCAGATCCTCGCGACGGTAGCCGAGCAGCGATGCGAGCGCCGTGTTGGCGAGCACGACGCGATGGTCCTGCGCGACATAGACGCCATCGGCCATCTCATCCAGCAGGGTCCGGTACTTCTGCTCGCTTTCGGCCAGCGCCCGCTCAGTAAGCACGCGCTCGATGGCGATGCCCGCCAGCCTGGACCTGAACTCGATCATCTCGAGGTCGGCCTCGCTGGGGCGGCGCGGCTTGGAGTAATACAAGGCGAAGGTACCCAGCACCGCGCCGTCACTGCCGAAGACGGGTATCGACCAGCAGGCGGCCAGGCCGGCGCGAGCGGCGAGGTCCCTGTAATTCGCCCAATAGGGGTGGCTCTGGATATCCTCGACGACCACCAGTTCGCGGCGATAGGCGGCGGCGCCGCAGCTGCCGACCTCCGGACCGATCTCCGCTCCGTTGATGGCCTCGGAATATAAGGCGGGCAGGCTCGGGGCGACCGCGGTCTGCAGCCGGCGTCCGGTATCGTCCAGCAGCAGGATCGAACAGCGCACGTCCGGCTCTTCCTCTTCGACGCCGGTGGCGAGACGCTCCAGCACCGCCTTCAACGATGCGCCGCGGGCTAGCATCTCGAGGATCTCCGCGCGCGAGCTGTCCCGCATCTGCAGCACCTTGCGCTCGGAAATGTCCAGGCACGAGCCGATGAACCCGACCAGCACTCCCCCCTCGGTATATCGCGGCCGTCCGGTGTCGAGCACCCAGCGCCAGGCGCCGTCGTGGCGGCGCCGGCGGTATTCCACGCTGAACTCCTTGCGCGTCTCGAATCCCGCACGATAGCGCACGAGGGCGGCGTCGAGATCGTCGGGATGGACGTCCCGGCGCCACTCCGCGTCGATCTCCTCCTGCAGCGTGCGTCCCGAGAACTCCAGACACGCGCGGTTGAAATACGTGCCGCGTCCGACGGTCCCCGCCATCCAGATCA
>CAZTPK010000227.1:0-4301 GCA_964614765.1 uncultured Gammaproteobacteria bacterium | reverse complement strand
AAACCTCCGAGCCGGCTCTTGCAGCAGTCGGCGCGCTGGCGGCCTGCGGCGAGCAGGAGGAGGCCCATAGCCTGGTGCTGGGCGCGCTGCGCCGTGAGTGGGACGAGGGACTAGCCCGAGTGTACGGAGAACTGCAGCCGCAGGATGCGCTGAAGCAGCTGAAGAATGCCGAGGGCTGGCTGGAGGAGCACGGCGAGGCGCCCGGCCTGCTGCTGGCCCTGGGGCGCCTGGCGCTGCGCAACGGGCTGTGGGGCAAGGCGCGCAGCTACCTCGAGGACCTGATCCGCAAGGCGCCGACACCGGAGGCCTATCGCCTGCTGGCCGAGGCGCAGGAGCAGCTCGGCGACCGCGACGCCGCTTTGCGCTGTCACCGGCAGGGATTGCTGCTGGCCACCGGGCAGTCCGCCACTGCGCTGCTTCCGCACCGCCCCGACTGAGGGCGCGCGGCGGGCCCCGCCTCACTTCGCCGCGAATTCGAAGGCGTCCGAGTAGATGCGTTCGGGCGGCGCGCCGTGCCTGATCCCGACCTCGGCCACCGCCTTGGTCATCACCGGCGGGCCGCAGGTGTACAGGTCGTAGCCGGAGAGATCGGGGTGTTGCGCGGCGAGGGTCTCGTGGACGTAGCCGCGGCAGCCGCTCCATGGCTCCTCGGGCGAGGGCTCGGAGAGCACCGGAATCCAGGAGAAGTTCGGGTGCTCGGCGGCCCATTGCCGCGGCAGCGGCGAGTACAGGTCGCGCGCGGCACGCACGCCCCAGTAAAGCTCGAGCGGCTGCGCCACCCCCTTGGCGAAGGCGTGTTCCAGCACCGCCTTTATGGGTGCAAAGCCGGTGCCGCCGGCGACGAAGATCGCCGGTCGCGCGGAGTCCTCGCGCAGGCAGAAGCTGCCGTAGGGGCCGCGGATGCGCAGCAGGTCCTTCACCTTCAGGGTGTGAAACGCGTATTCCGCGAAGACCCCGCCCGCGTAGTAGCGCACGTGCAGCTGCAGGAACTCGTCATCGTGCGGCGCGTTGGCGAGGGAGAAGGCGCGCTGCCTGCCGTCGCGCATCAGTATCTCGATGTACTGGCCGGCGCGGAACACCAAGCGCTCGCTCTTGGGCAGCTGTAGCCAGATGCCCATCACGTCGTGGCAGAGTCGTTCCAGGCGCGCCACGCGCGCCGGCAGCGTCCGCACCTCCGGCGCTGCGCCGGATCCCGCCTCGCGGACACGCAGGGTCAGATCGCTGCGCGCGCGCGCCTGGCAGCAAAGGCACCAGCCCTGCCGTGCCTCCGCGTCGGTCAGTGCCGCGGGCTGCGCCCCCTCCGGGTAGTCGACCTCGCCGGCCAGGATCTGGGCCTTGCAGGCGCCGCACTGGCCGTTGCGACAGCCATACGGCAGCGCCACCCCCTGGCGCAGCGCGGCGTTGAGTATGGTCTCCTCGGCGGCGTCGAAGACGCTCCCGCCGGGACTCAGCGTTACACGGTGCATCGCGTGACGCTTACCCCTCAGCCGCCGCCGCTGTCGCGGACCATGCGCTCCACGACGGGCCCGATCAGCAGTTCGAAGGCGAAGCTCTTCTTGCCGGCCGGGACGACGATGGTGTCAGGGCGCGACATGAAGGAACCGGAGAGCATCTCCAGCAGGTAGCGGTAGTCGGGCTGTATCTTGCGGCGGTTGGCGATGTGGATGACCACGAGGCTCTCATCATCGCTCGGCACCTCCGTTTCGGTGAAGGGGTTGGAGGTGTCGACCATCGGCACGCGCTGGAAGTTGATGTCGGTGAGCGCGAACTGCGGCACGATGTAGTGCACGTAGTCGTGCATGCGGTGCAGGATCATCTGCGTGGCGGCCTGGGCGGAATACCCGCGCACCGCCTTGTCGCGATGGATCTTCTGCATCCACTCCAGGTTGATGATGGGCACCACGCCGATGAGCAGGTCGACGTGCTGGGCGATGTTCACCCGGTCGGTGATCACGCCGCCGTGCAGGCCCTCGTAGAAGAGCACGTCGGTGTTGCGCGGAAGCGGCTCCCAGTCGGTGAACGTGCCGGGCGGCCGGTTGAACTGCAGGGCCTCCTCGGAGGTGTGCACGTAGTGCCGGCGCCGGCCGGTGCCACGCTCGCCGTACTCGCTGAACAGCGCGGCGAGTTCCTCGAAGAGATTGCCCTCGGGACCGAAATGGGTGACCCGTTCGCCGGCGGCGCGCAGCCTCTCCATCTCGCTGCGTTCGTAGCGGTGGAAGCTGTCGCCTTCCACGACCGCGGCCAGGATGCCCTCCCTGCGGAAGATGTGCTCGGAGGCGACCTTGACGCTCGAGGTGCCCGCCCCGGAAGAACCGGTGACGGCGATGATCGGATGGGCCTTGGACATGTCTGGGCGAGGCGTCGACTATGGGTGCGAATGGCGCGGATATAGGATAATCGAAATCCGGCCCTGCCGCCGCGCATCGACAAAGGCCCATGGTCCCCCCCAAGAGCAGCCGCGTCCTCTACGGTCGATTACTCGCATATGTGCGCCCCTATTGGCGCGTGTTCGGGCTGTGCGTGCTGTCGATGCTGATGTACGCCGCCACCGATCCGATCATGCCGGCGCTGCTGAAGCCCTTTCTCGACGGGAATTTCCTCACCGCGACCAGCTGGCAGGCGCGCTATTTTCCGCTGCTCATCGTCGTCCTGTTCCTGATCCGCGGCGCGCTGAATTTCCTCAGCACCGTTTCCCTCACCTGGGTGGCGCAACGGGTGATGATGGACCTGCGCGGCGACATGTTCCGGCGTCTCGTCCACCTGCCGTCCAGCTACTACGAAACGGCGAGCTCCGGCGAGCTGCTCGCGCGCCTGACCTACAACGTGACCCAGGTCGAGCAGTCGGTGACGCGCGTGCTGATGGTGCTGGTGAAGGACTCGCTGTCGGTGGTCGCGCTGCTCGCCTACATGATCTGGCTGGACTGGCGTCTGACTCTGGTCGTGCTGGTGCTGGCGCCGCTCATCACCTGGTCGGTGAGCCGCATCAGCGCGCGGCTGCGCGAGATGAGCCGCCGCCTGCAGCAGTCCATGGGCACGATCAATCACGTCGCCGAGGAGGCGGTGAGCGGGCACAAGGTGGTGAAGGTTTTCGGCGGTCACGACTACGAGATCGGGCGCTTTCAGCAGGCCATCAACAGCGCCCGCAAGTACGCCATGAAGGTCATCATGGCGGCTGCCGCCAACGAGCCGGTCGTCATGCTCATCATTGCCTGCGGCATCGCGGCCACCATCTACGCCGCGCGCGGAATCGCTGCCTCGCAGGCGCTCACCACCGGCGAATTCGTCTCCTTCTTCGCCGCCATGCTCATCCTGCAGGCGCCGGTCCGGCGGCTGACCGGGGTCAACGAGCCGCTGCAGCGCGGACTGGCTGCAGCCGAGAGCATATTCGCGCTCATCGACGCGGAGCCGGAGGCGGACACCGGCCGGCGCGATCTCGGCCGCGCGCGCGGCGAGATCGAGCTGTGTGAAGTGACCTTCACCTATCCCGGCGGCACGCGACCGGCCCTGCGCCAGGTGTCGCTCAGGATGGCGGCGGGCGAGACCGTGGCGCTGGTCGGCGCCTCCGGCAGCGGCAAGACCACGCTCGCCGGCATGATCCCGCGCTTCCATCGCCCGCAGCACGGCGTGATCCGCATCGACGGCATCGACATCGAAGAGATCACGCTGCAATCGTTGCGACGCAATATCGCGCTGGTGAGCCAGGACGTGGTGCTGTTCAACGACACCATACGCAACAACATCGCCTATGGCGCGCTGCGCGACGCGCCCGCGGAGAGGGTGCTCGCGGCCGCGGAGGCGGCGCGCGTCATGGAATTCGTTCACGACCTGCCCGAGGGCCTGGAGACCGCGATCGGCGAGAAGGGACTGCGGCTGTCGGGAGGGCAGCGGCAGCGGCTGGCCATCGCTAGGGCCCTGCTCAAGGACGCTCCCATCCTGATACTCGACGAGGCGACCTCGGCGCTCGACACCGCCTCGGAGCGACACATCCAGGCGGCGCTCGACACCTTGCGCGCCGGGCGCACTACGCTGGTCATCGCGCACCGCCTCAGCACCGTCGAGAACGCCGATCGCATCGTCGTCCTGCAGCACGGCAGCATCGTGGAGACCGGCACGCATGCCGAGCTCCTGCGCGCCGATGGCGTCTACGCGCGGCTGCATCACGCGCATGCGTTCGAAGCGGCCGCGGCGGACTGAGCGGGAGCGGCGGACTAGGGGGGGACGAAGCGGCGGACGGCGCGGCGCAGCGCCTGGGCATCGGCGCCAGAAGGCGCCGGTCCGTAGCGGGCGCGGCTGTACAGCGC
>CAZTPK010000226.1:0-4306 GCA_964614765.1 uncultured Gammaproteobacteria bacterium | reverse complement strand
CACACGGACCCGCCCCCGGCCTTGAGCCGCGCGAGCGCGGCGACGTCGATGCCTTTCTCCTCGACGAGCGTGCCTCCGGAATCGGCGACGGCGATGAGCCGCGTGCCCCGGGCGGCGAGAAATCCGGCCGCATGCCGGCCGACCGCGCCGAAGCCCTGGATGGCCACGCGCGCACCCTCGAGCGACAGTCCGATGTGGCGCGCGGCGACCTCCGCGGCGTTGGCCAGACCCCAGCCGGTGGCGCCGATCTCGTCGAGCGGAATGCCGCCGAGCGCGGCGGGCAGGCCGACCGAGCGCCCGATCTCGTCCTTGATCCAGGCCATGCAGGTCTCGTCGGTGCCCATGTCGGGTCCGAAGATGTAGTCGGTCTCGTTACGCAGCGCATGCGCGAAGGTGCGGATGAGCGCGGCCTTGGCCTCCGGCGCCATCTTCGGATCGCCGTACAGGACCGACTTGCCGCCCCCGTGCGGCAGACCGGCGGCCGAGTTCTTCAGGGTCATGGCGCGGGCGAGCCGCGCGCACTCCTCGGTGGAGACGTCGGGCGCCATGCGCAGGCCGCCGATCGACGGACCGCGCGCCACGTTGTCGACGACGAGCGTCGCCTTCAGACCGATGGAAGGTTCCTGGACGTGCACGATCTTGGCGGGGCCCAGATCGTCGGCGGCGATGAATGTATTGGACATGTAGCACCGTCAAGTATAGCCAGATCGATAGTGAGTCTGCGCGCACGCCCTTTGGGGCGATTACGGCGGGGCGGGGATGAGGCCTTCACGCATCAGCACGCGCGTGGCCTCGCGCGCGGCCTGCATGACCAAAGCGGCGGAGGCGCGCAGCGTCTCGCGATCCACGATGCGCCGCGCGACACCGCAGGCCTGCGCCCCCATGCCTACAGCCGCGGCGACCTCCGGGTACGCGTCCCACTCGTCCATCCGTGGCAGGATGCTGTCCGCGTCCATGCCGCGCCGCTCGGCAAAGGCAGCCAGCTCGCGCGCGGCGGCGATGGCCATCTCGTCGGTTATCGGGCGCGCGCCCACGTCCAGTACGCCGCGGAACATGGGCGGAAACACCAGCGAGTTGTTCACCTGGTTGGCGAAATCGCTGCGGCCGGTGGCGACGATCCGCACGCCCGCGGCCTTGGCCTCCCACGGCCAGACCTCCGGCGTCGGGTTGGCGCAGGCGAAGACGATGGCTTCCGCGGCCATGCGCCGCAGCCACTCGGCGCGCAGCACGCCGGGGCGCGAGGAGGAAAAGGCGATGCAGACGTCCGCCCCGGCCACGGCCTCGGCGATTCCGCCGGCCACACCCGCGCCATTGCTCTCCCGGCAGATGGTCCACTTGTCGGGAAACTCCGCGCGCGCCTGCTCGATGTCCGCACGCCCGCCGTGCAGCGTGCCGCGGCTGTCACAGGCCACGATGCGGGCGGGATCGGCGCCGTAGACCTTGAGCAGCCGATAGGTCGCGACGTTCGCCGCGCCCATCCCGATCATGGCGATCCGGGCCGTCTCGATCCGCCTGCCGGTGAGCTTCAGCGCGTTGATGAGGCCGGCGAGCACCACGGTGGCGGTGCCCTGCTGATCGTCGTGCCAAACCGGGATCGCCGTCTCCTTGCGCAGCCGGTCGAGGATGCCGAAGCACTTCGGCTGGGCGATGTCCTCGAGATTGATGGCGCCGAAGGCGGGTTCCAGCAGTTTCACCGTGCGCACGATCTCCTCCGGGTCGCGTGTGGCCAGACAGATCGGCACCGCGTCCACGCCGCCCAGGTACTTGAACAGCAGCGCCTTGCCTTCCATCACCGGCAGGCCGCCCTCCGGCCCGATGTCGCCGAGGCCGAGCACGCGCGTGCCGTCCGTGACGATCGCCACGGTGTTGCCCTTGTTGGTGTAGTCGAAGACCGAGGCGGGATCCGCCTGGATCGCCTTGCATGGCGCCGCCACGCCGGGCGTGTACCAGATCGCGAAATCCTCCAGGCCGCGGATCGCGCACTTCGGCATCGTCTGCACCTTGCCGCGATAGAACGGGTGCAGGCGCATGGACTCCTGCGCGGGCCTGTTCGCCGCGGCAAGCAGTTCTTCAACCATGGGTGTCTTCCCCTCCATGATCTAGCCCCCGTCGGCGCGTGGAGAGATTCGATGACGCGCCCGGACCCGGACCATCATTGCCGCATTCAGTCCCAGCGAGATTCGCGGATTGAACATGGACATAGCATCGGGCCTGACGGCAGGTCTTGTCACTGGCGAGAATTGACCGCGATCAAACACCTCCATCACGCCCTGGCGGTGCAGATCTCGAAGCAGCGCCCTTCCCGGCAACCGCCTGGCTGCGGCCTCGCGACCGATTCCTGCCGACACCAAGGGGGGATCTAGGCGGTGGGTCGGCGAACCGTTCCGCCGCGGCGCTTCGCTGTCCGTCCGCGCCGCACCGATGTGGTCGCCAGACCCGATATGTCTGCCGGGTCTGACGACCTTCGACACTCTTGCGGTAGGCCGGTGCGACCTTTTCGCCGGAAACGGCGTCGGTACCCGGCTGGTGGAAGGACTACGGAGATATAGGGAGCGTCGCTCGCGTGACCGCTACTCGCCGACCGGCGGCAATCGGGTCTCGAGCCAGGCCTGATTCTCAGGGAACGAACGCCAGCACGAGAAACGCGCCGAACACGACCAGATGCACTGCCCCATGCAGGATAGTGGCGCGGCCGCTGGCCAGGGTGATTACCGACAGCAGCATGGTGAGTGCCAGTAGCACGATCTGCGTCGGCGCGAGACCGAGTTCCAGTGGCAGCCCGAGCAGGACGGAGAGCGCGACGACGGAAGGGACGGTGAGCCCGATGCTGGCGAGCGCGGATCCAAGCGCCAGATTG
Source organism: uncultured Gammaproteobacteria bacterium (assembly GCA_964614765.1). Lineage (GTDB taxonomy): Bacteria > Pseudomonadota > Gammaproteobacteria > JAJPIJ01 > JAJPIJ01 > JAJVHZ01. The sequence goes on along the minus strand of CAZTPK010000226.1, from coordinate 1,449 downwards.
AGGCTGGTCTGCATGCGATTGCGCGCGGCGGCACGCAGTGCGGCCGCCGACTCCGGCGCGAGCACTATGAGGGCGATAATCAAACCGACCGTGGTTGGCGGTGCGGCGATGGCCCGTACCCCCTCTTCGATCACTGGCGCAAGTTGCTTCGCCAGTCCGACGACCGCAACGAGACAAAGTACCAGCAATGCCATGCTCGCCAGGGCGACCCGGTTGGACGGCGGCGCAGCGTGCCGCTCCACGTCCTGCGCCAGCACGGGCAGAAAGTAATCCCGATGGCGAACGGTCTGCGCAAACACGAACACGCCATAGAGGACCAGCGACGAAGCGCCGGCAAACGCGAGTTGCGCGACCGAGTACTGCGGTCCGGGTGTGGTGGTCGTGAAACTCGGTAGTACCAGGGTGAGCGTGACCAGAGGCGCGAGGGCGGCGAGTGCATGGCCCGCGCCCTGCACCCGGAACTCGAGTACGTGATGCCGAATGGCGCCCGCGGCGAGACAGCTCCCGACCACGCCGTTGCACACGATCATCACGGTGGCAAACAAGGTGTCGCGTGCCAGGGTGGTGGCGCCGGTACCACCGGAGAGCATGATGGAGCCTATGAGGCCCAGTTCGATCACGGTGACCGCCAGCGCGAGCACGAGCGTTCCGAATGGCTCGCCTACCCGATGTGCCACGACCTCGGCGTGGTGGACCCCGAGCACCACCGCCGCCACGAGCCCTGCAGCGACCAGCAGAACGACTGTCAGTCCCAGGGGCCGTCCCCAGACCGCAGCGAGCAGCACGCAGGCCATGACGGGCACGATGACGTACCAGTCCCAGGCAAGCCGGTTTCTACCGTTCACCTGGAGATTCCCATGAGCCGCTTCCAACATGATGTGAAGGACAAGCAGCCTGAGTATGAAACGGCAGATGGCCCGGGGAAACCGGATCCCAGTTCCGAACTGGCTGACCGATACGCCATGACAAACTCGCTGGTAACACGACCTGCCGGCAGTATTCAATGAAACGACATATCGAACAAGCCGCGCCCATTCGCTATTGTCGGCATCCGACCACCGCATCTTGTGATTCGCGATCGCCAGACTCGCATACCCGGAGGGGCTCATTCCAACGACGCCGGCGATCGTCGAGACGGTCCGGCAGGCGGCCCGGTATTTTCGCTCGCGGCACGGCCGGCCGGGCCCAGGCGCCTTGCTGTTCCGCCGCGGGATCGCGAACCACCACGACCGGCCGATGGCGAGCCCCATCATCAAGAGAGCGCATCGCACCGCGGCGCGGCTGCGCGCGGATTGACGCGAATCAAAACGGAATTCGTATGGTCGAAGAGACTGTCGATCCAGGTCGGAGGTGCCCATGAGCGCATCGGACATACACACGGTAGCACGCCACATGTACGACACGCACGGATCCAAGGCGATCGCCGAGGCGGCACAGAAGGCCGCCTGG
>CAZTPK010000225.1:0-4308 GCA_964614765.1 uncultured Gammaproteobacteria bacterium | reverse complement strand
CCACCTTGCGCTTGCGCACGCTCTCCAGCAGCGACAGCGTCGTCTTCTCGAGCGCCTCTCGTACTGCGCGCTCTTCCTCGAGCAGCACCTGGAAGGCGCGGTCGTTCTTGAGCCTTTGTTGATGCAAGGATCGTGCCCTGGCGAATTCCGATATCGGCGCCTGCGCCGGCGAGTAATTCGCCGCCTCTATTCGCGCCCAGGGCAGCGCGTTCGGCAGTGCGCGCTCCCCCTCGTCATCGGCGCCCAGGGCGGTCGGGAAGGTGATGTCGGGCACCACGCCCCGGTGCTGCGTGCTGTCGCCGGCGACGCGGAAGAACTGCGCGATCGTAGCCTTCAGCTGGCCGAGCTGCGCGTCGTCGTCGTTGTCGTATTCGCCGAGGTCGATCAGATTCTGCACGGTGCCCTTGCCGAAGGTCGGCTCGCCGATGATGATGCCCCGACGGTAGTCCTGGATGGCGCCGGCGAAGATCTCCGATGCCGAAGCGCTGTTGCGATCCACGAGCACCGCCAGGGGGCCCGCGTATGCGACCTCGGGGTCCGTGTCCCTCTCGATATGCACCGTCCCGTCGGAGTTGCGTACCTGCACGACCGGACCGGTGGTGATGAACAGTCCGGTCAGCTCGGTGGCCTCGGTCAGCGAGCCGCCGCCGTTGCCGCGCAGGTCGATGATGATTCCTTCCACGCCCTGGCTTTCGAGCTCACCGATGAGCCGACGCACGTCGCGGGTGGTGCTGCGATAGTCCTCGTCGCCGCGGGCCCTGGCCTCGAAGTCCTGGTAGAAGGTCGGCAGGTTGATGACGCCGACCTTGACGGTCTTCTCACCCTTGGGGATCTCGATGACGGACTGCTTCGCCGCCTCGTCCTCCAGCTCGATCCTGCTGCGGGTGAGAGTGACGACCTTCGGCTTGGCGCTCGCAGGCATGCCCTTCGGGAGGACCTGCAACCGCACGATCGAGTCCTTCTTGCCGCGGATCAGATCCACCACGTCGTCGATGCGCCAGCCGATGACGTCGACGAACGGATCGTTCAGGCCCTGACCCACGGCGACGATGCGGTCGTCCTCGTGAAGCACGCCGCTCTTGTCGGCGGGACCGCCCTTGAGGATCTGTCTGACCAGCGTGTACTCATTGTCCGACTGCAGGATCGCGCCGATGCCCTCGAGCGAGAGGCTCATGCGTATGCGGAAATTCTCCGAGGTCCGCGGCGAGAAGTACGAGGTGTGCGGCTCCACGGAGGCGAGGTAGGCATTGATGAACAGCTCGAAGACGTCGTCGGCGTTGAGCTGATCGGTGCGCCGCGCCAGATCCTCGTAGCGCTTCTGCAGCGTCTCCCGGATCTCCGCGTCCGCCTTGCCGGCGAGCTTGAGGCTGAGATAGTCGTTCTTGACGCGCTTGCGCCAGAAATCGTCGAGCTCGGCCTCGGTGGCCCAGGGCGCCTCGGCGCGATCGAAGTCGAATTCCTCCTCGACGCTGAAATCGAGCGGCCTGGCGAGCACGGCGCGCGCGAATCGCGAGCGCGCCTCGACGCGGTCGCGCAGGGTGAGGAATATGTCGAAGGCCGGCTGCAGTCGGCCCGCCTCGAGCAGGTCGTCGAACTGGGTCTCCCGCTTGCGGAACTCCGCCACATCGGCGCTGGTGAAATAATTGCGGTTCGGGTCGAGCGTCTCGAGGTAACGCTCCAGGATCTGGGCCGACAGGGCGTCGTCCAGCGCCACTTTGCGGTAGTGATAATTGGCGATGAAGTGCAGGACCAGCTCGGTGGCGCGTGCGTGCGCTTCCGAAGGCACCAGGGCGCTGCGTTCCACCGTCGGCGATGGCGTCGCCGCGGCGGCTCCGATGAACAGGTAGAGTGTCGCGGCGCCGAGGATGGCCAGCACGGCCCGCCCGGCGCGGCATGAGTGTGGTCGTACGTCGTGGTGACGGCGTCCGGCAAGTAGGTTCATGGGCTCGTATTCTAGCGTATCTGCGGGGCAACAGTTCTTGTAGGACTCGTCACAGGCACCCCGGTTCAGCCCTCCGCCGGCGGGGTTGCAGCGGTCGGACTCGCTGATATCCTGAGGGTCCTGTTCCGGTGTCCGGTAACCTCGGGCGGGTGATGATGGGCAAGCATGCAAGTGTCCTGCCGAAAGGCGGGTCGCCGCCGGCCGGAAACGCCGGTGGCGGCGTCCGCCGTTCCCGGCCGGCGGCATGCATCGCCATGCAGGGACTGCTGCTGGCTTCCGTAGTGGCCACCTCCGCCTGCCAGCGCAAGGCGCCGCCGCCACCCTCACCGGAACAGCTGGCGCTGCAGAAGGTCCAGTGCGACCCGGAGAACGTCGGCCTGACTCTCCCGCCGGGTTTCTGCGCCGTCCAGGTGGCCGATTACTTCGCCAACCTACGGGGACTGGCGGTCGCCGACAACGGTAACGTGTATGGCGCCATGATCAATCGTCGCCTGGGCATCGGGGGCCTCGTTGCGCTGCGCGATGAAGACGGTGACGGTCACGCCGACACGATCGAGCAGTTCGGCGACCAGGGCGGCGTCGGCCTGGAGGCGCGGGGCGGGTATCTGTACCTCGGTACGGACACCGCCATCCTGCGTTACCGGCTCGACGGCGAGCTGGTGCCGCGCGCGAACCCGGAGGTGGTCGTGGACGGTCTGCCGACGGCGGAGCCGCATGCGTCCAAGACCATGGCGTTCGACGATGCCGCCGGCATGTTCGTGAGCGTGGGCGCCCCGTCCAACGCCTGCCAGGAAGTCGATCGCAGTCCCGGCGCCGCCGGTCAGGACCCCTGCCCGCAGCTCGAGCAGTCGGCCGGCATTTGGCGCTTCCAGGCCGACGTCACCGGGCAGAGCTTCGCGCAGGGAGAGCATTACGCGAGCGGCATACGGCACGCCCTGGCCATGGACTGGCACCCCACCGAGCGGCAGCTGTATGTCGTCCAGCACGGGCGCGACCAGTTGAGCGAACTCTGGCCGCAGTTCTACACCAGCGAACAGGGCGACCAGCTGCCGGCCGAGGAGATGCTGCGCGTCGCGCGTGGCGCGCGCTACAGCTGGCCGTACTGCTACTACGATCCGCAGCAACGCCGTCGCGTCCTGGCGCCGGAGTACGGCGGCGACGGGATGCGCGTGGGGCGCTGCGCCGACTACCCCGAGCCGGCGGCGGTCTTTCCGGCGCACTACGGCCCCAACGACATGCTGTTCTATCGCGGCAACCAGTTCCCCCGGCGCTATCGCGGCGGCGCCTTCATCGCCTTCCATGGCGCTTACGACCGGATGGGCGGCGGCCGTAGCGGATACCAGGTGGTCTTCGTCCCCATGGACAAGGGCACGGTGGGTGACGATTGGGAGGTGTTCGCCGACGGCTTCGCCGGCAAGGCGCGCCCGGGGGAGGAGGCGACCCCCGCGCATCGGCCGACCGCGCTGGCCGAGGGGCCCGATGGCTCGCTGTACGTGGCAGATTCGGTCAGCGGTCGGATCTGGCGCATCATCTATCGCGCCACCAAGCCGCCGCCGGCGGCCGTACCGCCTATCCCTGAACCAGGTAGCGCGGCAGCGCCTCCTCGAAATCAGGGAAATACAGATGAATGACGTTCAGGTCGAAGCTGGGAAGGATCTCGTTGCGCGATTCGCGTTCGAGCAGGAAGCGGAATGCCGCCTCGATGCACTGCTCCTGGGTGTAGCGCCCGCCGGTCAGCTTCTTGTACGTTCCGTCGCTGAGCGTGACGCGGTGACGGGAACGCCCTCCTGCGTCCTCGACCTGCACGGTGAAGACGAGCGGGTCTCCCCCGGCGCCGCTACTTTCAACCTTGATACTTTGGCTCATATTCGCACGCTTTTGAACGGATTTTTCGGTCATTATATCCCTCTTATGGGCACTGGCGACAAGAATCTGTCATCGGTTGCCAATCGTCGTCGGCCGGCGGCCGGGCGCCGGGCCCCCCGTCCCCAGACATTGCCGGGGCATCGATGAATGCAAGACGTGCCCGGACGGTCGTGCTGCTGCTGGCGCTGCATGCGGCCGCCGTCGGTGCCGGTGTCGAGGACGGCGGTCCCGCCACAGATCCCGCGGGCGGTGGCCGCGAGGTCAATCGCGATTTCCTGCCGCCGCCTCCCGGTCGTCTCATCGACCTGGGCAGCCACCGGTTGCATCTGTACTGCACCGGAGCAGGCAGTCCGACCGTGGTGCTCGAGGCCGGGCTGGGTGGCCTGTCGCTGGAGTGGCGAGCGGTGCAGTCGGCGCTCGCGGCCGAGCGCCGTGCCTGCAGCTACGATCGCGCCGGGTACGGCTGGAGCGATCCCGGCCCGGCGCCGCGCACCGTCGAG
>CAZTPK010000224.1:0-4308 GCA_964614765.1 uncultured Gammaproteobacteria bacterium | reverse complement strand
GGGGGGGGGGGCCACGCCGGTTGCCGCGGGGATCGACGCGGCGGTCGCGCGGGCAGAGGCCGTGCGGCGCCGCGGCGGGACGCCAATGGTGATCCTGCTCACCGATGGACGCGCCAACGTCGCGCGCGACCCGGCGAAGGGGCGCGAAGCGGCCGAGGCGGACGCGTTGGCGGCGGCGCGGCGCATGCGCGCGGCCGACGTCACGGCGCTGGTCGTCGACACCTCGCCGCGTCCGCAGCCGAAGGCCGAACGCCTGGCCACCGAGATGCGGGCTCGCTACCTGCCACTTCCGTACGCCGACGCGAGGAGGCTTTCCGAAGTCATCCGTTCCGCCACCACGGACTGATCCGGGGCCGGCGCTGGCGGCCTCGCTGCCGGCCCGCCGGGTCGCGTCGTTGTCCAACCAAGCCGTGGCCGCGGCGCAGCATCCCCGTTCGCGATGCGAACACCGCGGGTCGCGAAGCCGCAGTGAGGGAATTCCCATAGGGCCACCCTCTATCCTTGGTCCGCGCGCCGGACTATAGTGTCATGTAGGGCATACACATAAACTGGTAATAGATGTTTACACCCGCGAAGGCACGAGTATCCGTTAGAGCGGCGCCGGATCGACGTCCTCACGCCGTCGTGATCGGCAGCGGTTTCGGCGGTCTCGCGGCCGCGGTGCGCCTGGGGTCGCGCGGCTATCGGGTGACGGTGCTGGAGAGGCTCGATGCGCCGGGAGGGCGCGCCTACGTGTATCGCCAGGACGGCTTTACTTTCGACGCCGGCCCAACGATCGTCACGGCGCCATTCCTGTTCGAGGAGCTGTGGAGCCTGTGCGGGCGCCGCCTCGCCGACGACATCGAGTTGCGGCCGATGTCGCCGTTCTACCGAGTACGTTTTCAAGACGGACAGACGTTCGACTACACCGCCGACCCGCAGGCAATGCGCGCCGAGGTTGCGCGCTTCTGCCCCGAGGATGTGGCCGGATACGAGCGGCTGATGCTGGCCAGTGAGGCGATCTTCCGGATCGGATTCGAGAAGTTCGGTCACATCCCGTTCGCGTCATGGACAGATATGCTGAAAGCGCTGCCCGATCTCGTGCGGCTCGAGAGCTACCGCAGTGTCTATGGCCTGGTCGCAAAGCATGTGCGTGACCCGCGTCTGCGCGTGGTCCTGAGTTTTCATCCGTTGCTCATCGGCGGCAATCCGTTCGCCGTGACCTCCGTCTACAGTCTGATCGCCTTCCTGGAGCGCAATTGGGGCGTGCACTTCGTCATGGGCGGAACCGGGCGGCTGGTGAGCGGACTGGTCAAACTCATCGAAGCGCAGGGCGGCAGCGTGCAGTGCGGCATGGACGTGGCCGAGATCATGCTCAAGGGTCGCATGGCCACGGGTGTGCGGCTGCGGAGCGGTCGCGAGATCCCGGCCCATGTGGTGGTATCGAACGCGGACTCGGCGTGGACGTATCGACACCTGCTGCCGGCGCAGGCGCGGCGGCGCTGGACTGACCGACGCATCGAGCGATCGCGCTATTCGATGGGCCTGTTCGTCTGGTATTTCGGCACGCGCCGCCGGTACGAGGAGGTCGCGCACCATACGATCCTGCTCGGGCCGCGCTACCGCGAGCTGCTGCACGACATCTTCGAGCGCAAGGTGCTCGCGCCCGATTTCAGTCTGTATCTGCACCGGCCGACAGCGACCGATCCTTCGCTAGCGCCACCCGGATGCGACGCGTTTTACGTGCTATCGCCGGTGCCGCACCTGGGCAGCGGCACCGACTGGCGCGAGCAGGCGGAGCCGTATCGACAGGCCATCGAGCGCACATTGAGCGCGACGCTGCTGCCCAATCTCAAGGAGGAGATCGCCAGCTCGCGCATGCTGACACCGCAGGACTTCCAGGACCGCCTGCTCTCCTTTCGCGGCGCGGCGTTCGGCCTCGAACCGGTGCTCACGCAAAGCGCCTGGTTCCGGCCGCACAACCGCAGTGAAGAGGTCGACCGTCTCTATCTGGTCGGCGCCGGTACGCATCCCGGTGCCGGGCTGCCGGGTGTGCTCTCCTCGGCGCGCATACTCGATACGCTGGTGCCGGATGCCGCCGCGCTTGCTTGATCGGAGGCCGTCCGCCGTCATGACCGACATGGCGATCTGCCGGGCCATGCTGCGCGGCGGCTCGCGCTCGTTCTTTGCCGCATCGCTGCTGCTGCCGAGGCGCGTGCGCAAGTCCGCGACCGCACTGTATGCCTTCTGCCGGCTCGCGGACGATGCCATGGACCTCCACGCAGAGCGCGACGCCGCGCTGACCGAACTGCACCGGCGCCTTACACTGATATACGAGGGGCGGCCGTGCGCCATCGCCGCGGACCGCGCCCTGGCCGAGGTGGTCGCCCGGTACCGCATCCCCAGGCCGCTCCTCGATGCTTTGCTGGAGGGCTTTGCATGGGATGCCGGGGGCCGGCGTTACGAGGACCTGCCGGCGTTGCAGGCCTATGCGGCGCGCGTCGCCGGCACGGTGGGCGTCATGATGGCCATACTGATGGGTGTGCGGTCGCCCGAGGCGCTGGCGCGCGCCTGCGATCTCGGCATCGCGATGCAACTCACCAACATCGCTCGTGATGTCGGCGAGGATGCGCGCGCGGCGCGTTTGTATTTGCCGCTGCGATGGTTGCGCGAGGCAGGTATCGACCCCGACGCGTGGCTGGCGCAGCCCGTCTTCGACGACGCGCTCGGCAGCGTCGTGGACAGAATGCTGCGCGTCGCCGACGAGCTTTATCGACGCGCCGGGCAAGGCATCGCTGCACTGCCGATCGCATGCCGGCCGGGAATGCATGCCGCCTGCCTGCTGTACCGGGAGATCGGCCATCAGTTGCGGCGGCAGGGACTGGACTCGGTCGCACGGCGCGCCATCGTGCCGCCGGCGCGAAAATTGTGGTGGCTTGCGGGCGCAACGATCGCGAGCCTGCAGTTCTCGCGGCAGGGGAGTCAGCCGCCGCTCGAGGAGGCGCGCTTCCTGGTCGATGCCGGCAGCGCCGGCTTCAATGCCGCGCCGGCGACTTTACCGTGGTGGAGACTCACCGACCGCATAGTATGGCTCATCGGTCTGTTCGAGCGCCTCGAACGGCTGGAGCGCGCACGCGGTATCGCGACGGTAGGCCCGTGACGCGCGCTCACCCAGGACTCTCGTGAACTCCAGCCTGCTCGGACTTATCGAAATGTTTGTGGTGCTGGGGTTCCTGGTGGGGATGGCCGTCCTCGAACTGGTGGGATTGCGTCTGGACCGCAGGCGCGCCGAGGCGCAGCGCAAGGACGCGGATCGCCGCGGAAGGCCCGAAGGAGAGGTCCCGCCCTGAGCGCATGAACCGGCGGTAGACTTACGCCGGGCAACGCGGCATGCGGAAGGGCAGCAGACTCTGCACCCAGCGCGCCCTGAAGCGGGTGAGTGCCAGGCTCTCGTGCATGGCGACCACGGACTCGCCCAGCAATCCGGTCCTGATTATCGAGCGCGCGTAGAACGGCGTGTCCTCCAGGGTCTGCAGCACCCGTACATCCGTGGTCTCTGCGCGCGTCTCACGCCCTATACGCCAGCCCGTCCGCGGCAGCGGGCGGATGGGGGGTGGGGTGAAGGCATCGAATCCCCCGGAGCGGTAGAAGCGCAATGCCAGCGTGGAGCCTGCGTCGCCTTCGAGCACATCATAGAGTACCGCCGTGCCGCCATCGGCGAGTGCCGCCCGCGACCAGTGCCAGCCGCTGAATGTGTCTTCCAGTGGGACATCGCCGCTATTGCCGTCGAGATAGCCCGTACCGGTCCAGCGCAGTGCGGGCCTCGTGAGCGCAACTTCGATCGTGGCCGCGGGCGAGTAGGGCTGCCAGCGGTGCAGGCCTCGCCGATCGAGCCCGAATACCCGCCCGTTCAGCGTCAGCGGATACACCCGTACCCTGCCGCGAATACGCGACGGCAACGGCACCGTTACCTCGTCAATGTCGAAAACCAGTGCCTCGCCGTTCCAATGCATCTTGCTCGGTCCGATGCAAAGCGATGCAGCCTCGCGCCGCAAGGTGGCGCCACCGCGCTCCGTCATTGCCCAGCGCTTGCCGGCCTCGCCGTAGAGCGCGACGTTCAGGGCGCAGTGCTCTAGCGGATTGCCGCTGCCGCGGCGGCGCGCCCGCGCGTAATATGGTGAGAAGACGCTGCCGACGAGGGCGATGAGTGTGATGCCGTGACGGCCGTCGCTGCTCAACGCGTCGACGTACCACCAGACATAGCCGTTGCGCGCCACGGGCCGCGCGAAATCGAAGGGGTGGGCAGCGCGACCCGCCTCGGTCGCCGAC
>CAZTPK010000223.1:0-4310 GCA_964614765.1 uncultured Gammaproteobacteria bacterium | reverse complement strand
CACGAGAACTGCTCGCGCAGAAACACCCGTTCCGGGTGCGGCATGAGTATGGGCACGCGGCCGTCGGTGTTGGTGAGCGCCGTGATGCCGAGCGGCGAGCCGTTGGGGTTGCACGGATAGGTCTCCGTCGCGCGGCCGCGATGGTCGACGTAACGCATCGGGACGAGCTTCGCGTGCAGCGCCTGGCGCGGACCGCGCTCGTCGCCGGACAGGGCACGGCCCTCGCCGTGCGCGACGACGATCGGCAGGCGCGAGCCGGCCATGCCGGAGAAGAAGATCGAGGGGGTATCGAGGATCTCGACCATCACCAGGCGGGCCTCGAACTGCTCGGAGCGATTGCGCACGAAGCGCGGCCAGTGCCCGGCCCCGGGGACCAGCGAGCCGAGCTGCGAGAGCATCTGGCAACCGTTGCACACCCCGAGGGCGAAACGGTCCGCCCGCGCCAGGAAGGCGGCGAATTCCTCGCGGGCGCGCGGATTGTAGAGTATCGACTTCGCCCAGCCGCCGCCCGCGCCGAGCACGTCGCCGTAGGAGAAGCCGCCGCAGGCCGCCAGGCCGTGGAAATCGCGCAGCGTCGCGCGGCCGCTCAGGATGTCGCTCATGTGCACGTCCACGGCGGTGAATCCGGCCGCGTCGAACGCGGCCGCCATCTCGTTGTGGCCGTTCACCCCCTGCTCGCGCAGTATCGCCACGCGCGGCCGCACCGAACCGAGGAGCGCCGGGGCGGAGTCGATGCGGAAGGTCGCGTGGACGCTCAGGCCGGGGTCGGCGCGGTCGAGCAGCGCATCGAACTCCTGCCGCGCGCAATCCGGGTGGTCGCGCAGCGCGCGCATTCGATGACTGGTCTGCGACCACAGGCGCCGCAGCTCCATGAGGTCCGAGTCGTAGAGCGCGTCGCCGCCCCGCCGGATCCGCAGTCTCAGGTCGTCGGCCGGCGTCCCGATCGCGTGCACGCAGTCGCCGAGCCCAACGGCGGCGAACTGCGCGCGCACCTCCTCGCCGTGAGCGCGGGCCACCTGCACGACCGCGCCGAGCTCCTCGCTGAACAGGGCCGACATGACGTCGCCGCCGACCGTGTCGAGATCGAGCGTCACGCCGGTGCGCCCGGCGAAGGCCATCTCCGCGATCGTCGCGAACAGGCCGCCGTCGGAGCGGTCGTGATAGGCCAGCAGCAGGCCTGCCTCGTTCAGGATCTGCACGGTGGCGAAGAAATGCCGCAGGTCCTCGGGCGCCTCGACGTCCGGCGCCTCGGCGCCGAGCTGGCCGTAGACCTGCGCCAGGCAGGAGCCGCCCAGACGGCAGCGCCCGCGGCCCAGGTCGACGAGCAGCAGCTCGGTCTCGCCGCAGTCCGTGCGCAACTGCGGCGTCAGGGTCTGCCTGACATCAACCACCGGCGCGAACGCCGAGACGATGAGCGACACCGGCGCCACGACGCTGTGCTCGCCGTCCTCGTCCGTCCACACCGTCTTCATCGACAACGAATCCTTGCCGACGGGGACGGCGATGCCGAGCGCCGGACAGAGCTCCATGCCCACGGCCTGCACGGCATCGAACAGGGCGGCGTCCTCGTGGCCGTGTCCGCAGGCCGCCATCCAGTTCGCCGAGAGCACGACGTCGGACAACTGCATGATGCGCGCGGCCGCCAGGTTCGTGATCGCCTCGCCGATCGCCAGGCGCGCGGAGGCCGCCGCGTCGATGAGAGCGACCGGCGTGCGCTCGCCCATGGCCATCGCCTCGCCGGTGATGTCGCGATAGCCGCTGGCGGTGACCGCGCAGTCGGCGACCGGAACCTGCCATGGCCCGACCATCTGGTCGCGCGCCGTCAGGCCCCCGACGGTGCGATCGCCGATGGTGATGAGGAAGCCCTTGTCGGCGACGGTCGGCAGGCTCATCACCCGCTCGATCGCCTCGCGGAGCCTCGCCTCGCGCAGGTCGAGCGTGCGCCCCGCCGGCGCCGGCCGTGTCGCGACGCGGTGCATGCGCGGCGGCTTGCCGAGCAGCACGCTCATCGGCATGTCGATCGGTGTGCCGCCGAGCAGACGATCCGTCAACCGCAGTTGCGGTTCGGCGGTGGCGGTGCCCAGGACGGCAAACGGGCAGCGCTCGCGCGCGCAGATGGCCCGGAAACGCTCCAGCTCGCCGGGTCCCACCGCCAGCACGTAGCGCTCCTGCGCCTCGTTGCACCAGATCGCCAGCGGCGACATCCCCGGCTCGTCGTTGGGGATCTCGCGCAGCTCGAGCCGACCGCCGCGGTCGGGGCCGTGCAGCAGCTCCGGCACGGCGTTGGACAGGCCGCCGGCGCCCACGTCGTGGATGGAGAGTATCGGATTGGCGTCGCCCAGCGCGACGCAGGCGTCGATCACCTCCTGGCAGCGGCGCTCCATCTCGGCGTTGTCGCGCTGTACCGAGGCGAAGTCCAGGTGCTCCTGGCCGGCGCCGCTCGCCACCGAGGAGGCCGCGCCGCCGCCCAGCCCGATCTGCATTGCCGGGCCGCCGAGCACGACGACGAGCGCGCCGGGCGGGATGTCGCGCTTCTCGATGTGGGCCGCACGGATGTTGCCCACGCCACCGGCGATCATGATCGGCTTGTGATAGCCGCGCACCTCCTCGCCGGCCTGCTGCTCGTAGGTGCGGAAGTAGCCGCCGAGCGCCGGCCTGCCGAACTCGTTGTTGAAGGCCGCCGCGCCGATCGGGCCCTCGATCATGATCGACAGCGCCGAGGCCATGCGCGCCGGCCTGCCGTGCTCGCGCTCCCAGGGCTGCGGCAGCCCGGGGATGCAGAGGTTCGAGACCGAGAAGCCGGTCAGGCCCGCCTTGGGCCTTGCGCCGGTGCCGGTCGCGCCCTCGTCGCGGATCTCCCCCCCGGCGCCGGTGGCCGCGCCCGGATAGGGCGAGATGGCGGTCGGATGGTTGTGGGTCTCGACCTTCATGACGATGTGCACGTCCTCGGCGTGGTGGCGGTACTCGCCGCTGGCGGGATCGCGCAGCCAGCGGTGGCCGGCATAGCCGCGCGTGACGGCGGCGTTGTCCTTGTAGGCCACCAGCACCCTGCCGGGATTGCGCTGGTGGGTGTTGCGGATCATCTGGAACAGCGAGTGCGGCTGCTCCTGGCCGTCGACGGTCCAGCCGGCATTGAAGATCTTGTGCCGGCAGTGCTCGGAGTTGGCCTGCGCGAACATCATCAGCTCGACGTCCGTGGGGTTGCGCCGCATCGCCGTGAAGCTCTCGTGCAGGTAGTCGATCTCCTCCTCGGAGAGCGCCAGCCCCAGGTCGCGGTTGGCCTCGAGCAGGGCGCCGCGTCCCGCGCCGAGCACGTCCACGTGCCTGAGCGGCGCGGGCGCAGTGTGCGCGAACAGCCGCGCGGCGTCGGCGGGGTCCGTGAACACCGACTCCGTCATCGGGTCGTGCAGGACGCGCTGCAGACCTGCGAGGACCGCGGCATCGAGTGCGCCGGCCGCATCGATCTGCAACCGCCAGCGCGTGCCGCGTTCCAGGCGTCTCACCTTGGACAGGCCGCAATTGCGGGCGATGTCGGTCGCCTTGCTCGACCATGGCGAGACCGTGCCGAAGCGCGGCGCGGTATGAATGCCGAGCGCGGGCCCGCTTTCGGCATCGGCCGCCGGGGAGCCATAATCCAGGAGCGAGTCGAGCCGCGCGCGCTCCTCGGCATCCAGCTCCTCCGCGACGTCGACGAAGTGCATGTAGCGCGCGCTCAGCGCGCGCACCCCCGGGTGCACGGCGCGCAGCTCGTTCAGGCGCTTGGCGAGGCGAAAGTCGGAGAGTGCAGAGGGGCCGTTCAGGACGAGCATGACGGGCGAGTCGGCGGCTGCGGCGCTGTCGGAAAAAGAGCGCGTGATCATACTGGAAACGGACGCGGATCGGGGCTCGCCGGCCATCGCGATCGGCGGCCATCGCGCCGGGGAGGGTTTGCATGACTGACCTGAGGATGCTGGCGCTGGCGGCCGGATTGCTGGCGTGCCCGACGCTCGTCGATGCGTGCTGCGGCCTCTACGTCGCCAAGTCCGACGCGAGCCCGTTCGACCGCGGTTCCCGCGTCGTGCTGGCCCGCGACGGCGTGCGCACGGTCATGACCATCGTCAACGATTACGCGGGTCAGCCGGCCGAGTTCGCGATGCTGGTTCCGGTCCCCGCCGCGCTGGAGCGCGGCCAGGTCCATCTCGGGGAGAACGCGCCCCTCGATCGCCTCGACGCCTACACGGCCGCGCGCCTGCACGAGCAGTTCGATCCGGATCCCTGCCAGATGATCAAGAGCGAAGCGGCCGCTCCCGCTAGGGTCGCCGAGGCTGCAC
>CAZTPK010000222.1:0-4315 GCA_964614765.1 uncultured Gammaproteobacteria bacterium | reverse complement strand
CCGCGGGCGACACCGCCGGCACATCGAGGGTGCGGAGATCCATGTCATCGAGGAGGAATCATGATTGACTCACGAGGCATAATGCTCGGCATCGCCGCCAGCCTGTTGGTCGCTGGCAGCTACGTCGTCGCGCAGGAGGACGAACACGAGGACCATCAGCCCGACCCGCAAACTCAGCAGAGCGATGCCGATGCGGCCAACCCAGGCGTCGGGCCGATGGGCCCGGGCATGATGCGGGGCATGCGGGGCGGCGGCATGAAACACTGCCCCATGATGCAGGGAGGCATGGGTGGCGGAATGATGGGCGGCGGAATGATGGACCGCATGATCCACATCCCGAAGCTGCCGCCGGGCAACGAGAAACTGCAGCTCATGATGCAGGCGGAGATCCTGCAGAAGGTCGGCGAGGTGCAGGCCAAGTATGCCGCGCAGATCAAGGAGCCGGGAACGCCCGCGCAGTGACACCTCTGCCGATGATCTGACCGTGAAACGGGCTCGGCGTCCGGGCGAGCCGCCGGGCCCGCCGCCTTACCGGGATCGCTTCGCACGTTCACCGTGTCGTTCAGGTTGAACGTGCGGTCCGTTCAGCTCCGGCCATCCGCTTGATCCGCGTCAGGCAAAGTCAAAGGCTCCATGAACCTCCCGCACCCCTGCGAGTCTTATTTGGTGTTCAATTGCTGGCAGTGCAAGGAGCACGCGATGGCGCGGTTAAGATTCCTGACGCTTGCGGCGGTCATGCTTGCGGTGGGCCTGAGCGGCCCGGCCTGGGCCGATCGGCGCGGGCATGGCGGATCGCACGGCCATGGTCATGGCTACCATTCCGGCCACCACCACGTCCACGGCGGCACGCGATTCGGCTTTTACTTCGGGCTGCCTCTGTACTGGGGCGGCTATCCCTACGACTACTACCCGTACTACCGGCGAAACGTCTACATCATCGAATCCCCGCCCGTCTACATCCAGCGGCAGCCGCCCGTCTACGTGCAACAGCCGACCAGCTATTGGTACTACTGCCAGGACCCTGCGGGCTACTACCCCTACGTGCAGAGCTGCCCGACGCCCTGGATGAAGGTGCTGCCGCAGACTCCGTGACGGCAGACACCGGCCCCGACGATTACATGGAGGCAAGTCAATGATTCGATCTTCCAAGTTGTGCCCGATGGCTGCGCTTGCCGCGCTGGCCGGCTGCGCGACCATACCGGACGGACCGAGTGTGGCGGTGATGCCGGGGACCTCCAAGAGCTTCGAGCAGTTCCGCGAGGACGACGCCGTCTGCCGGATGTACGCGGACCAGTCCATCGGCAAGAGCGCGCAGAAGGCGGCGTCGGACAGTGCCGTGTCGAGCGCGGCGGTCGGCACCGCGATCGGCGCCGCCGCCGGCGCCCTCATCGGGGCGGCGACCGGTGACCCGGGCGCGGGCGCGGCCATCGGCGCGGGCGGCGGATTGATCGTGGGCAGCGCCTACGGCTATGACGCGTATGGCAGGTCCGGCACGACGGTGCAGGATCGCTACGACATCGCGTACATGCAGTGCATGTACGCCAAGGGCAACCAGGTGCCGATGTCCAGCTACGGCAGCTACGAGCTGCAGCAACCGCCGGTCAGCACCTATACGCCCCCTCCGCCTCGGGCTGGGACGCCCCCTCCCCCTCCGCCGGCGGGGACCCCGCCGCCCCCGCCGCCCGACGCAGCGCAATGAGATCGGCCGGCCCTCGTGGCCGGTACGACCATCACGGCCCGGAAAGGCAGGAGGCCAGCGCCGGTCGGGCGCGGCCGCTCAGCGCTGCGCGAGGTAATCCTGCTCCAGCAACGGGATGAGGCGGTCCGCGATCGCGCGCAGAGTCTCCGGTCCCCAGTGGCCCTCGGGGGATTCGTCGAGTCCCTTATCGCCCACCCAGTCCCGGACCTCGACATAACGAAGCAGGCCGTCTCGGTTGAATTCCTCCACCTTGGCGGTGATGTAGCGGAACTTCTGCAACTGCCCGGGCACGGAGATCATCACCAGCCCCACACCCCTGCTCTTCAGGTCATTCGCGAATGCCGCGAGCAGCTCCACGTGGTTTCTCTCCGCCTTCGACACCTTGCCGCTGGCGCCTTCCCGGTTCTCCATCGCCGCGGCCACCGCCTCTTCCCGCTGCGAGATCTTGTATGCCACGTAGCGGGCGAAGACATAGAGCTGGCTCTTCTGTATCAGCCAGGAGTCCGGGAAGTATTTCTTGATGAACCTCTCGACCATGCCGAAATCATGCGGCGCGGACTGGAACACGAATCGACCGTCCACGAACTTCGCCACCGGGTAGTCGAGGTTCTCGGAAGGGTCGTTTGAGCAGAAGACCAGCACCACGACCCTGGGCTGGAAGACCTGGCCCAGCTCGTAGTAGCGGCGGATCTGCTGCGCCAGACCCCAGTTCTGGGTGGCGATGTTGACGACTCCGGCGCGTCCCGCGAATGCCCGCCGCATCGCCGCGCCCAGCTCGTCCTCGTCGCTCAGTCCGATGCCGAACGTGTAGGAATCGCCGAGCAGCAGCACGTTCGGGATCGGGTAGCTGCTCGAGACCTCGGGCTCCTCGCCCCGGTGCCCGAAGCGGTTGGTCGTGTACTCGAATCGCCATCGGCCCGGCAGCGTGTGCACGATGCGGCGATTGGGGTAGTCGACCGGGCCGTAGTCCAGCGAGAAATGCTGGTTTGGATAGCGCGAGGGCCCCGGCTCGAACAGCCGTACCATGATCTCCCCCAGCGCGTAGCAGACCATGCCGACGATCACCATGCCTGCCAGGGCCACGCTCCAACTTCGACGGGGTCGACGTCCGTCCATTCTCAATCCAGTTCGAACCTGCTTTCGTACTGCTGTTTGAGCGCCGGGTTCTGGTTCTCCTTGCGCAACAAGCAATTCCCCACGGCCAGCAGCTCGATCTCCGTTCCCATGAAGCATCGGAAGGCGTCCTCCGGCGACCCCACGATGGGCTCGCCGCGGACATTGAAACTCGTGTTCACGACGACCGGGCATCCCGTGAGCTCGTTGAACCGCGAGATGAGCGCGTGGTAGCGGGGATTGGTGTGCGCATGAACGGTCTGGATCCGCGCCGAATAATCCACGTGCGTCACCGCCGGGATGTCGGAGCGCGGCACGTTGAGCCTGGCGATGCCGAAGAGCTTCTGCTCCGCCTCGCTCATCGCCCTGCGCCTGCGCTCGACCACGTCCGCGACCAGCAGCATGTAGGGACTGTCGCCGTCGAGTTCGAACCACTCGGCCACGCGCTCGCGCAGCACCGACGGCGCGAATGGCCGGAACGACTCGCGATACTTGACCTTCAGGTTCAGCACCGACTGCATGGTGGGCGAACGCGGATCGCCGAGTATCGAGCGGCCGCCGAGCGCGCGCGGACCGAACTCCATGCGTCCCTGGAACCACCCCAGCGCCTTCTCATCCGCCAGCCCGCGCGCACAGACATCGAGCAACGCGCTGTCGTCCAGTACCTCGAAATTCGCGCCTGCCGCCGTGAGACGCTCCTCGATGTCGCGCTGGGCGAAGGCCGGCCCGAGAAACGCGCCCTTCATGGCGTCCTGCGCGTGGACCTTCCGCGCCCCGCCGTTGTAGAGGTGGTAGCCGTTGAGCGCGGCGCCGAGCGCGCCTCCGGCATCGCCGGCGGCCGGCTGGATCCACAGCCCTCGGGCGATCCCGTCGCGCAAAACCTTGCCGTTCGCCACGCAGTTCAGGGCTACGCCGCCGGCCAGGCAGACGTTGCGGATCCCGGTCTCGGCGACGCCCGAGCCCACGAGTTTGCGCACGACGTCCTCCGTCACGCGCTGTATCGACGCGGCGAGATCCATCTCCCGCTGGGTAAGGGTGTCCTCCGCCTTGCGCGGCGGCCCCCCGAACAGCGCGTCGAACCGCGCGTTGGTCATGCGCAGGCCGGTGCAGTAGTCGAAATACTCCATGTTGAGGCGAAAGGACCCGTCCGCCTTGACGTCGATGAGATGGTCGTAGATCTGCTTGACGTAGCGCGGTTCGCCGTAGGGTGCCAGCCCCATGACCTTGTACTCGCCGGAGTTGACCTTGAAGCCGGTGTAATAGGTGAATGCGGAGTACAGCAGGCCGAGCGAATGCGGGAAGTGGATCTCCTTGTGGATCTTCAATTCGTTTCCCCGGCCGACCGCCAGCGAGGTCGTCGTCCACTCGCCGACGCCGTCCATCGTGAGCACCACGGCCTCCTCGAACGGCGAGGGGAAAAAGGCGCTGGCCGCATGCGAGAGATGGTGCTCGGAGAACAGCAGGCGGCTTTCCCAGTCGTAATCCGGCGCCCACCTGCCCAGT
>CAZTPK010000221.1:0-4319 GCA_964614765.1 uncultured Gammaproteobacteria bacterium | reverse complement strand
CCCCCGCTCTGCGCCTGCCTGATCGCGGCGAGGGCGCTGGAGGTTTCCTCCCGCAAGGCCGCCAGCGCGGAGGCGAGTTCGTTCAGGCGGCGATCGTTCTGCTCGCTGGCGGCAGTGGCCGCCTCGAGCCGGCCACCGAGACCCTCGTACCTCTCGCTCAGAGCCGCCAGTTCCGAGCCCTGCTCGCCGCGCACCGCCTCCAACGCACGCTGCGTCCGGATCAGCGCGAACGCCGCCAGCGCCGCCGCCGCCAGCGCCAACACCAGGGCAAACAGCGCCCAGCGATTCCACCCGCCGCCGGCCGGCACGACCTTGGCGTCGATGATCTGCTTGTCCGGGGAGACCGGCGATTCCGTCATAGCTGGCTGACCCGATCGAAATTCACGGCATTAAATGATGTATGGGGGCGCGCTGCAAGTAGCGCTCGCGGGGCCGCGAACAGCAGTGTTTCCGGCGCAGGCGTACACGCACCGCGTGCGCATTCAACGGCTCTTGAGCTTGAAGCCCGCCGCCTTCAGGTAGTCGGCCTCGAGCGCCAGGTCTGCGGCCGTCAACGGGTTCGCCTGCAGCCAGTCCTCCGGAAAGCGCAGCTTCAGTGTGTCGCCGTCGACCTCCACCTCTATGCGCGGCATCTCGGCTGCGGAGCGCGCCCGGTGGAGCAGCACCGCCAGCCGCAGCAGCACGCACAGTCGCCGCACGGGCTGCACGTCGTCGTCCGGCAGCGCCTGCAACTCGGCCAGCGGAAACTTGCGGCGATGCGCGCGCACCAGGAAGGCCATCCGCTGCTGCTCGCCGCGCGAAAATCCGGGCATGTCGAGGTTGTTGAGCAGATAGGCGCTGTGCTTGTGGTACTGACTGTGCGAAATGGACAGTCCGATCTCGTGCAGACACGCCGCCCAGCCGAGCAGCCGCTGGTACTCCTCCGTGTCGAGCTGCCATGGCACCCGCACCATCTCCCACAGGGCCAGCGCCTTGCGCTTCACCCGCTCCGCCTGCGCCCGGTCGATGCGGTAGCGATCGGCGAGCTCCGCGACAGTGCGCTCGCGGATGTCGTCCTGCCGCAGGCGGCCCACCAGGTCGTAGATCAGTCCCTCGCGCAGCGCGCCGCTGGCGCAGCTCATCTGCTCGATCTCCAGGGCCTCGAAGATGGCCGAGAGGATCGCCACCCCGCCCGGGAAGACCGGCGCGCGCTCCGCCGTGACGCCCGCCATCTTCACGTCCGCCGTATTGCCGGCCGCCACCAGCGCCCGGGAGAGCTTCCTCAGGGCCGCGGCGCTGATGCCGTCCTTGCACCAGCCGGCGTCGTGCACGGCCTCCGCGATCGCCAGCACGGTGCCGGAGGCCCCGATCGAGGTCTCCCAGCCGAGCTCGCGGTATACCGTCGCGATGGGCTCCAGCTCCTGCAGCGCGGCGATCTCCGCCGCCCGCATCCGATCGGCGGTGATCTGCCCATCGGGGAAATAGCGCAGGCTCGAACCGACGCAGCCCATGTGCAGGCTCTCCATGTGCTTGGGCTCGAATTTGCGCCCGAGAATGATCTCGGTGCTGCCGCCGCCGATGTCGACCACCAACCGGCGGCGGCTGTCGTCCTCCAGGCTGTGGGATACCCCGAGGTAGATGAGGCGCGCCTCCTCGTGGCCGGCGATGATGTCGATCGGATGACCGAGCGCCTCCTCGGCGCGGGCGATGAACTCGGCGCTGTTGCGCGCCTTGCGCAGCGTGTTGGTGCCCACCGCGCGCACCCGCCCCTTCGGCACCGCGCACAGCCGCTGTCCGAAGCGGCGCAGGCATTCCACCGCTCGCTGCATCACCTCCTCGCTCAGGCGATTCTTCTCGTCCAGGCCTCCGGCCAGGCGAACCATCTCGCGCATCTTGTCGATGACCTTCAGACGGGACTCATCGACCTCCGCGACGATCATGTGAAAGCTGTTGGAACCGAGATCGACCGCGGCGGCGCCCTGAGATTCGTTCCCCATGGCGGCGGATTATATCGGCAAAAAACGGAGATAATGCGTCAGTCCGCTGACTTTACACCCGCGGCCGGCCGCTCTACATTGGGTTGGCCCGCACCCGCCCGCGCCGAAGCCGAGGAACCTCACGAATGACCAGCGTCCACAGGGTCGATCCACTGCAGGCGCACGCGCAGATCGTCGCCGATCCACTGGCGGTGCTGATCGACGTGCGCAGCCGCATGGAGTTTGACTACGTCGGGCATCCGATCGGTGCGCTGCACGTGCCGTGGAAGGAGTTCCCGGAGTGGACGGTCAATCCCGGATTCGTCGATGCGGTGCGTGAGCTGCTGCGCGCGGAAGACGGGGTTGCGCCGGAGGCCAGGCCAGTCTATCTGCTGTGCCGCAGCGGCGCGCGATCGCTGGCCGCCGCGGAGGAGCTGGTGCGTCACGGCTTTCGCCGCGTCTACAACATCGAGGAGG
Organism: uncultured Gammaproteobacteria bacterium; assembly: GCA_964614765.1. Lineage (GTDB taxonomy): Bacteria > Pseudomonadota > Gammaproteobacteria > JAJPIJ01 > JAJPIJ01 > JAJVHZ01. The sequence continues at coordinate 1,887 of CAZTPK010000221.1, read as the reverse complement.
GATTCGAGGGCGATAAGGATGCCGAGAACCATCGCAGCACGATCAACGGCTGGCGTTTTCGCGGCCTGCCGTGGGAACAGGGCTGAGAGCGGCCCTGCCGACGTCACATCACCAACGCGAGAGCACCGACAATGAAGTTCGAGACCATCAACCCCGCCACCGGCGAGCGACTGCAGTCCTACCCGTTTCTGAGCGAAGGCGAGCTGCAAGACGCGCTCGCGGAGGTGAGTGCCGCCTCCGCGCAATGGCGCGCCACGCCGATCGCCGAGCGCGCCGTGCCAATGCGGCGCGCCGCGGATGTGCTGCGCGCGCGCCGCGACGAGTTCGCGGCGATCATCTGCCTGGAGATGGGCAAGCTCATCAAGGAGGCGCGCGCCGAGGTCGAGAAATGCGCGTGGGTGTGCGAGTACTACGCCGAGGAGGCTGGCAGGATGCTCGGCGACGAGCCGATCGCCACCGACGCCGGCCGCAGTTACGTCGCCTACCAGCCGCTCGGCGTGGTACTGGCCATCATGCCGTGGAACTTTCCGTTCTGGCAGGCCTTCCGTTTCGCCGCCCCCGGCGTCATGGCGGGCAACTGCGGGATCCTGAAGCACGCGCCCAACGTGCCGCGCTGCGCGCTCGCCATCGAGGAGGTGTTCACGCAGGCAGGCTTTCCGCGCGGCGTGTTCCGATCGCTGTTCATCGACACCGACCAGGCCGCGCGTGTCATCGACGATCCGCGCGTGCACGCGGTGACGCTCACCGGCAGCGAGACCGCGGGACGGAAGGTGGCGCAGCGCGCGGGCGCGGCGTTGAAGAAGGCGGTGCTCGAGCTCGGCGGCTCGGATCCGTTCATCGTGCTGGAGGACGCGGATCTCGATCTCGCGGTGTCCACCGCGGTAACCGCGCGCTACATGAACGCCGGTCAGAGCTGCATCGCGGCCAAGCGCTTCATCCTCACCGCGGGCATCGCCGATGAGTTCCTCGCCCGCTTCAAGACGGGCGTGGAGAACCTGCGCCCCGGCGATCCGATGCAGGAGTCGACCACACTCGCGCCGATGGCGCGCGCCGATCTGCGCGACGGCCTGCACGCGCAGGTGCGCGACAGCCTGGCGCAGGGCGCGGTCGCGGTGACCGGCTGCGAGCCGATCGCGGGACCCGGCTGGTACTATGCGCCGTCCATCCTCGATCGCGTCGCGCCGGGTGTGCGCGCCTACGAGGAGGAACTGTTCGGACCGGTGGCGATCGTCATCCGCGTCGCCGACGAGTCCGAGGCGGTGCGCGTGGCCAACGCTTCGCGCTACGGCCTGGGCGGCAGCGTGTGGACCCGCGACGCGGCGCGCGGCGAGCGCGTGGCGCGACGACTCGAGAGCGGAATGGCCTTCGTCAACGGCCTGGTCAAGAGCGACCCGCGCCTGCCGTTCGGGGGCGTGAAGGCCTCCGGCTTCGGCCGGGAGTGCTCCTATCACGGCATCCGCGAATTCACCAACGTGAAGACGGTCTGGATCCGCTGACCGCCCCCGCGCACGCCGGGAGGGCGGACCCGGCTGCGGCAAGCCCTTTCCCCTCGGCGGCATGAACCGACCCGGGGCGGCCTGCAGGCCATTGCCGCCCCGATGCCGGCAGCCCTCGCCGGCTTCCGGATATTCAGGGAGTTGCGTGATTGGAACGCTAGTTGCTCTGAGCCTGCCATCCAGTACGGAGCCACGCACACATGGCAGTCGCAACCATCGCAGGCGCCGAGGCCGCCGCCACCACCAGCGCGCAGGGCGGCACGTCCGCGGGCGCCAAGCTGTTCGGCGGCAAGGGCATCTCCTTCATCGACATCCTGCGCATCGCCGGCGGCGGCCTGATCGGCGGGCCGATCGGCGCCGGCATCGCCTTCGCCGGCGTGCTGGCGGAGAA
>CAZTPK010000220.1:0-4327 GCA_964614765.1 uncultured Gammaproteobacteria bacterium | reverse complement strand
GACATACTGCGCGCGGCCGGGGTCGTTCCGCCTCTCTGATCCGAGAGGGCCGCGGCGGGACCCGGACGCGCCGCAGCAGGCGCGGGGGGCCCCTCGCGCCCCGGTGCGCCGACGTCGACGGCGCCTGCACTGGCGGTCGCGGCGCTACGGCGGGATTGCGCCGAGGACTCAGCCGGCCGCCTCGATCCACCCGGCGATCTGCTCGGCGGTGGGGATCCGCCCGGAGGAGACGAGCTTCCCGTTGATTACCAGGCCCGGCGTCTTCAGCACGTCGTGGTCGATGATCTCCCGCATGTCGGTGATCTCGACGATGTCTGCTCGGACGTTGAGCGACTTCACGGCCTGGCGCGCGATCTCTTCGAGCTTCCGGCAGTTCGCGCAGCCGGGGCCGAGTACCTTGATGGTGAGCATGACTAGACTCCTGAAAGCGAAGTGGAACGACGGTTTGCCGCGGCAAGCAGCGCGGCGAACGCGGCGATGAACGCCAGCAGCCACAGCGCCAGGCTCAGCACGGAGGTGCCGTCGACCCAGGCCCCGTAGCTCAGGCCGGCGGCGGTGCTGAGCACGGCGACCAGAGCGACGTAGGTGCCGGTCTTGGCCTTGCCGATGATGGCCGCGATGATGAGTATGCTCTGCAGCGAGAGCTCAGGATCCGATATCAGGTAGGCGAGCAGCGGGCCGCGGTGCATGCCCAGCTCGAGGAACATCTTGGCGACCGGCACCTCGACCAGGGTCGGGAAGTACATGAACACGCCGAAGGCCACGCCCGCGAGATTGCCGCCGATCGAGTTGGTCCCGGCGATCGCCTCGATCCACTCCGGCCGGATCAGCACGCGTATCATCCCCACCACGAACACGCCGACGAGGAGCAGGGGAAGGATCTGCTTGACGAACCGCCACGACTCCCACAGCCAGCTCCGCAGCTCCTCCTCCGAGAGCCGGTATCGGGCCAGTGCGTAGAGCGCACCGAGCACGATCGCCACGCCGAAGAACCTGCCCGTGAAGCCCACGCGTAGGGCTTCGGGCGTCGTCTGCAGCGACAGCGCCGCCAGCAGCAAGGTCGCGGCGATGAGTGCGAGACAAGTCCGGGTCCACGGGCTGACGCCCTCGTGCACGTTCTCCAGGCCGCGCCAGGCGGTGATTCCGATCGCCGCCAGCAGCCCGATCAGCGCCACGCCCTGGACCGACAGGCCCTCCTCTCCCCTGGCCGCATCGTAGGGAACCAGGCGATCCAGTATCGACTGCCAAACGTCGGTCCCGGCGATCGGAACCTCGATCCGCAGATGGGCGCCGGTGAGGACGCCGAGCTTCAGGGTGCCGATGAGCAGCAGCGCGACCCAGGCGAGGAGAAAGGTCAGCGCCGCTCGGCTCATGCCCTGCTCGCGTTCCCCGGCGAACAGCGTGTCGGTCAAGCGATCGCGCGCGGCGTCGTCGGTGCGAAAGACAATGGCCATGAGGAGACCGATGCCGATTCCGAAGGTGAGCGACAGGAGCAGCCGCGCAACGGCGAGGTCGGGCCCGATGACGCCGCCCGTGTACACGAGTGCCAAGATGTTGGCCGCCGGGGCGAAGAAAAGGAATGTCATCGCCGGGCCGATGCCGGCACCTTTCTTGTAGATGCCGGCAAACAACGGAACGATGGTGCACGAGCACACGGCCAGCAGCGAAGCAGCCGCCGCCGCGGCCGGATAGGAGACGGTTCCCGGCGTGCTGCGTCCGAGAAAGCGCGTGATGATCTCTTTCGGGATCAGCGCGGCCATCGCCCCGGCAATGAAGAACGCGGGCAGCAGGCAGAGCAGTACGTGCGCGGCGAGGTAGGCGGCCAGGTTGCCCGTGCCGCCGCGCAGGAGAGGGAAGAGGTGGTGAAGGACGTTGTCCAAGTGGCGCCGGCTCGGGAAATGGGCCTCGGTTCGCGAGCGCTCCGCCTTCCGATCGGCGGCCCGCGACGCGCAGATTATCCACGTTCGGTGCTATCCCCATTTGACGCCGGTCAACGGCGGGGGCGCGCGTCCGACGGCATTGGCTCCCCCGATACCATCGGGCGGCTGAACTATACTCGTATCGGAACGGAGTGGCGCCCATGAAGCGTTTGACGGATGGCCTGCTGCTGCTCAGCCTCCTCGTGATGTCGGGTTGCGCGCGCGTGGCCTTTGTCTCCGACCGGGACGGGCGAGCACAGCTGTACAGGATGGGTGCCGCCGGCTCCGGGCAGATCAGCCTGTCGAACAACGCCTTCGTCGATCACTATCCCGACGTTTCGCCCGATGCCACGCGCATCGTCTTCTCCTCGCTGCGCAACGGCCCGGGCGAGAACATATATCTGATGGCCACCGACGGCACCGGCGTGACGGCCCTGACCAGCGGCGCCGGGCAGCGCGTGATGCCGCGTTGGGGGGCGAATGATCGGATTGCGTTCCAGTACCCGGCCTTCCACGGCAACGCCCGGATCTGGTCGATGAACAGCGATGGTTCAGAGCTGCAGCCGCTGACCAGCCCGGGTGCCAACGAGTCCGACGATGGCGGACACGACTTCTACCAGTCCGGAGCGATGCTCGTGTTCTCGCGTTACGACAAGACGACTCAGCGGCGCGCCTTGTACACGCTTCCCGCCGATGGCAGCGCCACGCCCGCGCGCGTCACCACGGCGGAGAACGTGAGCGAGACGCTGCCCGTAGTCTCTCATGACGGTGCCCGCCTCGCGTACCGCGAGTTCAATCACACGAGCCTGGTGGATCGCATTCGGGTGTTGAATGTCGCAGACTGGTCCCTGGTCGGCGAGATCGCGCCACCGCCACCCGTCGATCGCAACATCTCCGGTCTGGATTTCGCGGCCGGCGACCAGCGCCTGTACGTCTCGGTACAGGCCGCCGACGTCACCATCAACCCGGTGAACATCCGGCAGGAGGTGTTTTCCATCGGCCTCGACGGCAGCGATCTGCGGCGTTTGACCAACAACGCAGCCGGCGATACGTGGCCGGTGGCGATAGCCGCGCTCACGCAGCAGCCCGCCGTCGCCGCGCGCATTCCCGTGTTGTTCGTGCACGGACACAGCGGCGATGCCACGGAGGCGTGGCAGCAGCCCGCCGTGGCCGGCACGACGTCGTTCGCGGCGGCGCTGCAGGCGAATCCGTCGCTCGCCATCGATCCGTTCTATCTCCAACTGCCCGTGCACGGCGAGGGGCATCCGGAGAGCGTGGCGCGCAGCATCGAGGAGGATGCGAGCGACATCCTCGCGGCCATCGAGGGCGGTGCGGATTCGGCCGGCAATACCCAAACCGGCATCCTCGGGATGCCTGCCTACCAGGGCGTGGAGCGGGTCGCCATCGTCGGCTACAGCCAGGGCGCGATCAGCGCCCGCTTCTACCTGAAGAATCTCATGGGCACACGGCGCAACGGCGCGGTCACCGTCTCGGAATTCATCGCCCTGGCCGCGCCGAATCACGGCGCGGGCGGCACCTTCACCTGCGGCACCGGGAACCAGCCGGACCGCTCATCGCGCGAACTCTGCGCGGGCCGGACTGCAACGCCTCTCAGCCAGCTGGCCGCGTGCGGCAGTTGCGGGCTCGTGGAGCCCGAGGAATTCAGCACCAACGTGACCGGGGACAACACGTTTCTCACGGCGCTGAACGGCCATGGCAACTTCCAGACCAACCCGGATGGCGATGGTTTCGAGGAGAACTGCGAGGGTGGCAATGTTCCCGATCCGGCCGCCGAGGCGCCGCACAGCCGGCCGACGCAGCCCGATGGCGTCCTCTATTTCAATCTCTATGCCGCCGGCAATGCCGACCCCGTCGTCGGCGGCGAGACGCAGTCGGGGGACTGCCTGGGGCGGAGGCTGGCGCGGAATCACGCGCCGGACGTGGCCAACATCGAGATAACCGGCGTGCCCGCCGAGGTCCACTCGAACTTCCCGCATCACTGGCCGGCCATCTGCACGACCTTGTACGCAATCGCCAATCACGCGGCGCCGGCGAGCCAGACGGCGGCCTGCAGCGCGTTCACCGAGCCCTGATCGCCGCGGCCGGCAAGGGCGCTCGCGCGCCGGGCGACAAGGGCCTCTCGCGCTGCATTCAACGGCCGGGCTGGTGGCGGCGATCGACCTCGGCGATGGCCGCCTCGAGAATGTCCAGCCCCTGGGCGAACAGCTCGCGCGGGATGTTCAGCGGCGGCTGTATGCGCACGAACCACGAGATCTGATCGTGGATGTAATAGAGGCCGTTGCGGATGGCCAGCGCATGCACGTCGGCGGCGGCCTTGTGGTTCTTGCCGCGGGTGACCCGATCGGTGACGAACTCCACCGCCAGCCAGAGTCCCTTGCCGCGCACGT
>CAZTPK010000219.1:0-4335 GCA_964614765.1 uncultured Gammaproteobacteria bacterium | reverse complement strand
CTCCCCTGCTAAGGGAGTATAGGGTCAAAAGCTCTATCGAGGGTTCGAATCCCTCCCTCTCCGCCAGTTTTCTTGACAGTTCGTTTCCCGGTCTTTGATAATCCGCCGCGGTTTCGGCCGCGGAGCACGTCGCTCGAGAGGCGAGGCGGCCGAGGCGAACATCCCCTGAATGTTCGCCCCGCCGAGCGCCAAGACAGGGAGGTCGAGGGCGGGAGGCGGCTCCATGGACGGATGCAGGCGAAGCGGTCACTACGAAGTACTCAACGCGCCCGTAGCTCAGTTGGATAGAGTACCTGGCTACGAACCAGGTGGTCGGAGGTTCGAATCCTTCCGGGCGCGCCATCCCTTTCTCCTCGTAGTCGCGTACATGCGCGCTTAAGCACCGCAGGCGCGGGCGTCTACGGCGCCAGCTTCCGCTCGGCTGCCGCGCGCGTCTACGGCGCCAGCTTCCGCTCGGCTGCCGCGCGCGTGTCGGACGGCATGGCGGGCAGTCGCCTTTTCGCGCGGCATTGGCGTCGCATTCGCGTACGTTTTTGCCGTCGCGGAGAGCCCGCGTGCGAGCATGCGCGTTTCGCCGCCGGTGCGTCATGAGGGGTTCGCCATTCGAGTGGCAAGGTTGCGGAGCGAGATGCGTCGCGCTCACGACCTCTCGAATGCTTCCTCGCGCTTGCGGCTTTCGTCGAAAGAGCGGTTTTCCTCGCTAAAACTCTACATATTCGCTACTCTCTGTTACGATAGGCGCGCTTGAGTATTTCACACTCATCCTTGAGAAAGGGGGGAATCGATGGCAAAGGCCAGCAACAAACCCATAAAGCCGAAACAGACGAAATCTCAGATCTACACCACCATTTCCGCGGCAACCGGCGTTTCGAAGAAGGACGTCGGCGCCGTAATCGATGCTCTGGCGGATGTGGCGCGCCGTCACCTGATCAAGGGCGGTGCAGGCGAGTTCGTGGTTCCGGGACTCGGCGTAAAGGTCAGAGCGATACAGAAGCCGGCGACAAAGGCCCGCAAGGGTCGCAATCCGTTCACTGGCGAGGAGATCACCATCAAGGCCAAGCCGGCACGGCTCGACGTCCGCGCCCGCGCCCTCAAGGCATTGAAGGATGCCGTTGCCCGTTAGGCAGTCCTCATGATGCGCGTCTGAACCGCCCCCCGAGGCGGTTCAGCCCGTCCTACGCCACCGGCGGCGCCCCACGCGCCGCCGGCTGGCTTCACCGCCGCCGGGCATCCGGTTCCCTCCTGACACCACGGACGCCCGTGCTGCAGGCCCTCAGCGGGTCCTCCGTCACCGTGAAGCCCGAAAAGGTCGTTTTGGGTTCACTGCATGCAAGGGCGTCGTCGTCAAATGCCCGTGCCGCCGACTCCTGAACGGTGGATGGGGTCGGGTGTCTTCCTGGTGCTGCTGGGGGCGAGCTGTTTCTCGGTCAAGTCCATCTTCATCAAGCTCGCTTACCGTCATGGGGTGGACGCCGCAACGCTGCTCGTCCTGCGCATGAGCCTTGCCCTCCCTTTCTTCCTCGCCGTAGCCGCAGTGAAATGGCGCGGCAGCGATCGGACGACCGTCACCGCCCGCGACTGGGCAGGCGTGTTCATCATGGGGCTGCTCGGCTACTACTTCGCCAGCTACCTGGATTTCCTCGGCCTGCAGTACATCTCGGCCGGACTCGAGCGACTGATCCTCTTCCTCTATCCCACACTCGTGATGTTGCTGTCGGCAGCACTGGCGGGCGCCCGGATCTCCTCTCGCGAGGTCTTCGCCACGGCGCTGAGCTATGCCGGCATCGCCATGGCGGTGTACGCGGACATCTCGGTGCGGCAGCCGGCGGCGCTTGCCGGCAGCGCGCTGGTATTCGCCAGCGCGGTGTGCTTCGCCCTCTACCTGGTTGGCAGCGAGGCGCTGATCCGCAAGCTGGGCACGGCCGTGTTCACCGCCACGGCGATGACCGTCTCCTGCGTCGCGGTCATGGTGCATTTCGCGGTGACGCACGAGACGGGCTATCTGCGGCTGCCGGCGCCGGTGTACGGCTGGGCGGCGGCGATGGCGCTGATCTCGACCGTACTGCCCGCGTTTCTCGTGTCCGCCGGGATACGCCGGCTGGGCGCCGGCCGTGCCGCGGTGGTGAGCTCGATAGGACCGATCATCACGATCTCGCTCGGTCAGGCGGTGCTGGGTGAGGCGACCTCGATGCTGCAACTCGCGGGCGCCATGCTGGTCTGCGTGGGCGTCTACGCGGTGACCCGGCGCGCCTGAGGGGGCCGGGCGCGGGCGGCGACGCGTGAACGCGCTCAGGCGGTCGCCGCTTCCGCGTCCTGCGCCTGGGTCTTCTTGAAGACGCGCTGGTACTCGGCCAGCAGGCGCGCCATCTCCTCCTGGTTGCGGGCGATCTGCTCGTGCAACCGCTTGTTGTGTTCCTCGGAGTCCGCGAGCTGCCGCGCCACGGATTCGAACCTCTGGATGCCTTCGGGCGTGCCGTATTCGTTCTGCGGGGGCGCGAGGTCCAGGCAGGCCCACAGCAGACGTTTGACGTTGCTGTGGACTTTCAGCATGGAGACGCCATCGCGATCGTGGTAGGCGACCACCAGCATCTTGTAGATATCGCGCTCCATGCCGACGAGCTCTTCGACCGAACTGCCGATCTGCTCCGTGGTCATGCGGAATCGCTGATCGCAAACCTCCAGCAGCGATCCCTCCCGCGAGCTCAGGTCGTTGTGGACCGCGGCGATGAAGCTGCGCACGTTCTCCTTGTCACGGCGGCTCTGCCGCAGCATGAGGAAGACCAGGACGGTGCAGGCCAGCAGCAGGAGACACGCCGTCTCCATGACGAGGATCATCCATGACGGCTCGTTGACCAGAGTGTTCATAGCGCCTCCAGGGCATGGGCGACGCCAGGGCGGTTGCGCCAGCGACGGTGGAAGTAGAAGCCGATACCGGCAAGCAGTAAATTGAAGCCGGCGATCATGGCAATGTCCGACAATCCGTCGAGGTACGCGGGAGTATCCGCGGAACCCGCCGCGGAATCGGCGCCCGCCGCAGCAAGGACGTCGCGGGACGCGTCCGCGGCGGGACTCGCATTGCGGTTGGTCGTCGTGCCGGTGCGCGCCCGTTCGACCGGATCGCCCCCGTCCGCGGTCGCGGAGTCTGACCCCTCCGCGGCGTCCGAGGCAATCGCGCCGACGGTCATCACATGCCGGAGCTCCCGCGCGAATGTCGGGGCGTTCGCGGTTACCCTCAGCTCGTAGGTGCCCGCCCCGGTCAATGCCGGGATCGAGGCGAGGAAACGTCCCGGTACGTCCGTGGGAGCGACCGCTATCTTCACGCCGGCGCCGGGCCTCCCCCCTAGGCTCGCGTCAAAGGCCGTCCGGCCCAGTATGGCGGGGCTGTCGATGAGTCGGCCGCCATCGGTCAGTGCCAGGCTCACCGCCGCCGGTCTGCCCGGCTCGACCACCTTCGGCGTCTTCCCGACTTTCAGCTGCAGATCGGTGATGATCAGCGCGCGGTTGGCGGGGTCGGGATCGGCGTCGATCCTCCACGTGCCCGACGCGGGTCCCGTGACGGTGATGAGATCGAAGCCGCGCTCGTGATCCCAGCGCACGTCCTCGGAGAGTCGTGTCCATCCCAACGGCTGGCCGTCGGGTTCGATGATGCGGGTGGGCGATGCGTCCGCGGCGCGAAACACCACGAGCGTAAGCTCGGTGACGCTGGCATCCACCTCGAAGCGGTTGTCGACGATGGGCAGGCTGTCGGGTGACGCGCTGGCCTGGAAGATGCGTAGGAAGGCGCGCTCGATGCCGCCGGCGTGCGCGACCGCCTCGTGGTATCCGCCGGTGGCGGCGGACAGCCTCTCCATGAGCCCGGCATCCGCCTCGGGCGAGAGCGCGAGCGTATGGACCCGCGCGTTCAGCTGCCTCAGACGCGGCAGCTGAACCTCGAGCAGGCGGGTGCGGGAGGCCCGGCTTTCCTCCCCGCCCGCGGCGACATCGACAATGCCGTCGGTCAGCACGATCAACTCCCGTCGATCCGGGGGGCGCGTGCCAGTCCAGTCCTCCGTCGCCTCCAGCAGGGCCCCCTCGATGTCCGTGTGCTGGTCGCGCGAATGAATCTTCGCCGCCGCGGCACTGGCGTCCCGCTTCCACGCCGTATCGACGCGGCGGGTGGCGAGCAGCTCCACGGCCCGGTCGCCGAAGATCCAGACGCCGGCGCGGGCGCCTTCCGGCAGCAGACCGGTCAGCAGGCGCATTGCCGGGACGCGCAGGTTTGCCCGATCGTTGCGATTCATGCTGCCCGAGACATCGATCAGCACGCGCACGTCCAGCCCCGGGTGGGCGCGAGCC
>CAZTPK010000218.1:0-4342 GCA_964614765.1 uncultured Gammaproteobacteria bacterium | reverse complement strand
GGTCAGGCCTGCGGCGGGCCCTGGGACGCGGACTGCTGCGGGTGGCGCCGAAGATGATGAAAAGCCTCTCGATCCTCGGCACGGCGGCCATGTTTCTCGTGGGCGGCGGCATCCTGACGCACGGCCTGTCCGGCGCGCACGATCTCATCCATCACATCGTCGAAGGAGCGGCAGCGATCCCCGGGATCGGCAGCGTGCTCTCCGCGCTGACGCCGACGCTCATCAATGCCCTGGCCGGGGTCGTTGCGGGGGCCGTGGCCCTGTTCCTCGTCGCCATGGCGACGCGATTCGCCCGCGCCGTCAGGAGCTGAGCTCTCGGCCATGGCGCCGGTGACTGCGACGGCCCCATCGGGCAGCAACCGTCCCTTCCTATCCGACCACAGGAGCAACCGGTGCCCACGCTGCACACGCCATTGAAAGTCGGAGACCTCACCCTGCCGAACCGCATCGTCATGGCGCCGCTCACGCGTGCCCGGGCCGGCCCGACGCACGTGCCGAACGACATGATGGTCGCGTACTATTCGCAGCGCGCCTCGAGCGGACTCATCATCACGGAATGCACGATGGTGGATGCGCATGGATGCGCGTTCATCGGTGAGGCCGGCATCTACGGCCCAGAGCACGTCGCGGGATGGCGGCGCGTGACGGAGGCCGTGCACGCCCGGGGCGGGCGCATCTTCATGCAGATCTGGCATCCCGGGCGCGCGGCGCACTCGCTGCTGAACGACGGCGAGCAACCCGTCTGCAGCAGCGCGAAGCCGATCAGGAACGACACCACCTCGACCCCGCAGGGTCCCAGGCCTTATGAAGTGCCGCGCGCCCTGCGCACCGAGGAGATCCCGCGCTACGTCGGGATGTTCCGGCTCGGCGCCCGCAACGCCAAGGCGGCGGGATTCGACGGCGTGCAGCTGCACGGCGCGCATGGCTATCTGATCGACAACTTCCTGCGCGACGGGGTCAACGATCGCACGGACGCCTACGGCGGCAGCATCGAGAACCGGGCGCGCTTCCTGCTGGAGGCCACCGATGCGGCGATCGAGGTGTGGGGCGCGGGCCGTGTGGCCGTGCGCATCTCGCCGCTGGTGGCGTTCAACGACATGGTGGACAGCCAGCCCGAGGCGTTGGTGGCGTACGTCGCCGCCGAGCTCAGTCGCAGGCGCATCGCGTTCCTGGAGCTTCGGCACGAAGATCACGCCCTGCCCGCCGAACAGGCGGTCCTGCGCATCGCGCGCAATGCCTTCTCCGGCGCGCTGATGACCAACGGCAGCTACACCCGCGACAGCGGCGAGCGGGCCGTGGCGAGCGGGGCGGCGGACGCCGTGGTGTACGGGCGCCCCTACATCGCCAATCCCGACCTTGTCGAGCGCTTCGCCAGGAACGCGCCGCTGAACGAGGTGAACGAGGACCGCCTCTACGGCGGCGGCAGCGACGGCTACAGCGACTACCCGACTTTGGCGCAGTAGCCGGTAGCCCGCGAAGGGGTGCGGGCGGGATGGCCCGCGCCGGGGCGACCGCGGCTTGCGGGGAGCGGGCGTCCCCCCCCGGGGCGGGCCTCAACCCCTGCGCGACGCGACCGATACTTGATTTGTCCACCTCCGCGCGAGCGGTCTATGCTTCCCTAGGCCCCCCCAACCGTCTCATTTGACATGGAAATCAGGTGCCGAAGGTTCGTCCTGGCGGTGCTCTTCCTGGCCTGCACGACGGGTCCCTGGGGCGCGGTGGCCCGTGCCGACACCAAGCGCGTCCTCGTTCTCAATTCGTATCACGAGGGGTATCACTGGACCGACCGCATCATGGCCGGCATCCACTCCGTCTTCGACGCGCAGGCGGACGTCGAGCTGTACATCAACTACATGGACGCGAAGAGGGTCTCGGACGAGACCCACTATCGGCTGTTGCGCGATCTCTACAGGCACGAGTACCGCTCCCAGCGGATGGACGTGATCATCGCCACCGACGACCATGCGCTCGATTTCCTGCTGCAATACCGCGACGAGCTGTTCCCGGGGGTTCCCGTCGTCTTCAACGGCATCAACGACTATCACCCGTCGCGCATCGCCGGCCACGAGCTCATGACCGGTCTGGCCGAGACCTACGATGTGCCGGGCACTCTGGATCTGATGCTGCGGCTGCACCCGAGGACCACCCAGATTGCGGTGGTCTCCGACGCTACCGGGGCGGGGATCGATTTCAGGCGCCAGGTTCAGCGGGCGGCGCAGGCATACGCGAGGCGCGTGCGCTTCTCCTACCTGACGAATCTGGCCAAGGAGGAGTTGCGCGCCGCGCTGCAACGGCTTCCCGGCGATGCTCTGGTGCTGTGGGTGACCTACCTGCGCACCCCTGACGGCGTTTCGATCTCGAGCCGTGAGAGCGTCCGTCTCGTCACGAGCGCGAGCAGGGCGCCGACGTATTGCCTGTACGACGTCGTGGGTTTGGGCGTGGTGGGCGGCAAGGTGACCAGCCCGCGGGCGCAGGGCCGCGAAGCGGCCATGATGGCCCTGCGTTACCTGCGCGGCACCCCCATCGAGGACATGCCGGTCACGCGGACGCCGCTGGAGTATCTGTTCGACTACGAGGCGATGCAGCGCTTCGGGATACAGCGCAGCGCCCTGCCGCCGCACAGCATCGTCCTGAACGAGCCGCATTCCGCCTACGAGCGATACAAGCGGATCATCTGGGGACTGGTCGCGTTTCTCGTGGCGCTGGTGGGGATAATCATGGCGCTGGGCTACTACATCCGGAAGCGCAAGCGTGCCGAGGAGGCCCTGCAGACCAGCGAGGAGCGATTTCGCGCCCTCTATTACGACAATCCGGCGATGTTCTTCACCATCGATCCGAAGGGCACCGTCATTTCGGTCAACGAATACGGCGCGGCCCAGCTCGGCTACACGATCGCGGAGCTCACCGGCAGCTCGGTTCTCGACGTCTTCCACGAGGAGGACCGTGACGCGGCGCTGCGCAACCTCGAGACTTGCTACGCGCATCCCGAGGCGATACACCGCTGGAACCTGCGCAAGGTGCGCAAGGACGGCTCCATGCTCTGGGTGCGCGAGGCGGCCCGCCTGGTTCGCGACAACGACGGCAATCCCTCCGTTCTGATCGTATGCGAGGACATCACGGAGTCCTACGAGCTCGCGGAGAAGCTGTCCTACCAGGCGTCCCACGACGCGTTGACCGGACTGGTCAATCGCCGGGAGTTCGAGCGGCGCGCGGAGCTGCTCCTGTCCGCCATGAGGATGGGCAACGACGAGCACGCGCTGTGCTTCATGGATCTGGATCAGTTCAAGGTCGTCAACGACACCTGTGGACATGTCGCGGGCGACGAGATGCTGCGGCAGCTGACCTCCGTGCTGCAGAGCACGGTCCGGCAGCGCGACACCCTGGCGCGCCTGGGCGGAGACGAGTTCGGCATACTGATGGAGCATTGCTCGCTGGCGCACGCGCAGCGGGTCGCGGCGTCGATTCAGAAGGCGATACAGGACTACCAGTTCCTGTGGGAGGGCCGCAGCTTCAAGGTAGGCGTCAGCATGGGGCTGGTCGCCATGACGAAGGGGACGTCGAACCTGACGGAGCTGATGATGGACGCGGACGCGGCGTGCTATATCGCCAAGGAAATGGGCCGCAACAGGATCCACGTCTACCATACGAAGGACTCCGAGATCGCCCGGCGCCACGGCGAGATGCAGTGGGTGGCGCGCATCCACCAGGCCCTCGACAGCGACCGCCTTGCGCTGCATGCGCAGGTTATCGTTCCCCTGGATGGCGGCCCGGACAGGCACTACGAACTGCTCCTGCGCATGCTGGACGAGGACGGGAGGCTCGTTCCTCCGGGTGCGTTCCTGCCGGCCGCCGAGCGGTACAACCTCGCATCGAAACTCGATCGATGGGTGATCGGGCGCGCCTTTCAACTGCTGGTCGGTCACCCCGGGTTCCTCAGCCAGGTGAACTTCTGTTCCATCAACCTCTCCGGCCAGTCTCTGGCAGAGATCGGTTTTCTCGATTACGTGGTGGCGAAGCTGGCGGAGTCGGGTCTGGACGGGGCGAAGATCTGCTTCGAGGTCACCGAGACCGCCGCGATCTCGAACCTCAACGCGGCCACGGCGTTCATATCGACCCTCCGGGCGCGGGGATGCAGGTTTGCGCTCGACGACTTCGGCAGCGGGCTGTCCTCGTTCGGCTATCTTAAGAACCTGCCGGTCGACTATCTGAAGATCGACGGCATGTTCGTCCGCGACATCGTCGAAGATCCGATCGACCACGCGATGGTGAAGTCGATCAACGAGATCGGCCAGGTGATGGGCATGAAGACGATCGCGGAGTTCGTGGAGAACGACGTGATCGT